>CAMTZV010000452.1 GCA_947086625.1 uncultured bacterium
ACATGGGTGTATACAAGCACCATATACCGCTGACAACCGTTCTGGCTCCCGGCATTGTTACGATCACGGAGGAGGACGGGCAGAAAAAGGCGGCGGTACACGCCGGCTTTGCCGAGATCCTCGGGGAGAAGGTAACGCTTCTGGCAGAGATCGCCGAGTGGCCGGACGAGATCGATCCGGATCGCGCCGAGCGCGCGAAAAAGCGCGCGGAGGAACGTCTCGCCGCGAAGGAGGAAAGTCTTGACGTGGCAAGGGCCGAGCTGGCATTGAAGAAGGCGCTCGTGCGCATCAGTTTAAGATAACGTTATGTGACAGTAAAAAGCTGTTTCCTGTGAAAGGGAAGCAGCTTTTTTTATGAAATATTACTGGACAAACCCTGATTTTTCCAATAGAATGATGTTTGTAACTTATCATAGTACATACAGGAGACAAAAAATGAAGAGTTTAAAGGGACGTTTAGTAGGTGTTACATGTATCGTAATGTTGATCTGCCTGGCGGTAACGGCTTCTATCAGCTACACGATTGCCTCCCGGGAAATACAGTCGGAGTCGATGGAAAAGTACAGCCTCTTAACGGGGGTGACTGCGGCGAAGATTAACGCGTGGATGTCCGAGCAGGCGGATCTCGTGCGCAACAAGGCGAATACGATAGAAATTAACGGGAATTATGAGGCGGATTATCTTATCCCGTATCTGACGTCGATCGTGGAGGACTACAACACGGAGGGCTACATCTACGACCTGTATTTTACGGATATGAATAATCAAATGTCTTCAGGGACCGGATATGTGCCGGACGGGACGACAGATTTTACGCAGAGGGATTGGTTTACCGGGGCGTGCGAGCGAAGCGGACTGTATTTTTCAACGCCCTATAAGGACACGGATTCGGGAAGGCTCGTCATTACGATTTCGGAGAAGATCGTGGAGGAGGAGCAGCTCATGGGTGTGCTCGCCACGGATATTTTTGTGGATACGCTGATTGAGATCGTAAACGGGCAGGAGATGGCCGATAACAGCTATCTGTTCATTGTGGACAGCAACGCGGGCATCGTCAATCATCCAAACGAGGCGTTCGGCTATGTAAACGACGAGCCGATTTCCCTGTTTTCCGCCAACGGCGGCATGTATGGGGAGCTGGTCTCCTACATAAAGGGCGGCAAGAATACGTCCACCACGCTTGAGGACTACGATGGCATCAAGCGGACTTTTTATTCAGAAACGGTCGACTGCTGCAACTGGCATGTAGTCGCGGCTATCAGCAATCAGGTCATGAACCAGTCGCGGATCTCCATGCTTGGGGGCTTTTTGGCAGCGCTCGTCATTTCGGCGGTCATCGGGATCATTATCGCGATTTTCATGGCGTCGCGGATCGCCAAGCCGATTGCCTTTTTGTCAAAAAAAATTGCGTCCGGCGACTTTTCGGAGGATGCGCCGGTGACGAGCCGCGACGAGATCGGTACGCTGACGGAAGGGTTTAACGGTCTGATGGAGAAGATGCGGACGCTGCTTGCGATTACCGTGAGCAGCATCGAGAGTATCCAGACGTTTGCAGGGGATTTGAATGAGGTTGCCGACCAGCTCGTGGAAAACGCGGGCAGGGTAAATTCGGAAATGGAGTCCATCACGGGCGCGATGAAGGTCCAGTACGGCAGTGTGGAGCAGGGGAAGGTTGAGCTCACGAAATTCGACGAGCATATCGAGAGCTTCGGGGAGAGCTATCATGACATGGATCAGATGATGGAGGACGTGCTCGGAAAGCTGGGCGAATCCGTCTCTGCGGCGAAAAATCTCGAGAGCTCGACAGAGGAGTCCAGAGAAAACATGCAGTCGATTTATGAGAACATACAGGAGCTGGAAAAGCTTTCCGAGAACATCACGGGTATCGTCTCCACGATCAGCAGCGTTTCCGAGCAGACCAACCTGTTGGCGCTCAACGCTTCCATTGAGGCGGCGCGGGCCGGAGACGTAGGCAAAGGCTTTACGGTTGTCGCGGAGGAGATCCGTGTACTGGCCGAGCAGACATCCGCCGCGACGACGGATATCTCGGAGCTGATTTCCAATATCCGAAGCCGCATTAACCAAACCGTCACTTCAATCGGTGCTTCCACGGAAGCCTTTGCGGACAATACGAAAAATTCAAAGGTGGTGCTGACGGCGTTCACACAGCTCAAGGAGTGTATCGAGAATATTGGAAGGATCAACCAGACGCTTTCCTCTTCCATGAATGTCTTTATTGAAAGTACAGACTACATTAACCAGTCCTATAGCGAGATCGACGACAATATGCAGATTTGCATTACGTCGACGAACGGGGCGAAGGATCTCTCGAAGGAGCAGGTGGAGCGCGTGGGCAGCCTGGAGGATCAGTCGCGCACCTTACAGCAGCTTGCCGGACAGTTAAAGGAGAGCACGAGTTCGTTTACGATTTAGCTCAAAGGGGGGTATTTTTGTATAATTGAAGTGTGGCAGGGGCAGGTTATATCGTAGCATTTGCCATATCTCATGGAAGATTGATTGGTTTAAAAGCCTGGATTCTGGAAATTGAGGTGATAAAGTGCAGGAAGATACAAAGCAGACGCAGGGGGTCATGGCGAAGCGTACCGCAAAAAACAGTGTATTTCTTGACCTTTTTCAAAATAAGAGTTATCTGCTAAAGCTGTATCAAACGTTACACCCAGAGGATGCCGCAGCAACAGAGGATTCATTAACTGATGTAACGATAGAAAATGTGTTGACTGATAATTTATATAATGACTTGGGTTT
>CAMTZV010000453.1 GCA_947086625.1 uncultured bacterium
CCTTACAGGCGCTGCTTCCCGATCCCATTCCATCGGAGAGCATGAGAATGGCCTGCCCGTCGTGGTTTTCCATATAGGAAAAATTGTCTCCGGAGACCGCCGCTCCATCCTTGATCAGCCGCGCCACGCCGTAGGTGCTGTGGTAGAGCGTGTCCTCCTCGTAAATAAACGGCCCCGGCAGCTTTCCGATCAGCGATTTGGAGTCCCGGTGCAGCACCATATCCAGATCGAGCGCGCGCTCCACCACCTTTGTCAGATCCCGCACCGAGATGCAGTTTCCCTGTCTGGAATGCGCCTCCATGGAGAGCGTCACACGGCCGTTTTTCTTCTCGATCAGGCGGACGTCCTGCAGCAAAATCCCCTGCTCCTTCGCCAGAAACCGCAGGGTTGTGAGCGCCGGGCGCTCTCTTTTCGTCAGGTCAACGGCATCCTTCGTGCAGTCCTCCATAATATACGCCATTGCCTCCATCTGCTCCGCGATGATCGCACGGTTTTCCAGCAGCCGGTTATACCACGACAGATTCAGCCGCGCCCGCTCAAACACCCGCGTCGCCTCCATCGCCAGCGCCTCGCTGCGGACACAGTGATCCCTCAGCTCCTCCCGCGTCCCCTGCCCCGCCTTGCCCGCCTGATAGATATCGGTCAGATATCCCGTGAGCGCCTGATACATCGGCGCGTCCGGCTTGTCCCAGCAGAGCGCGCACTGGGCGCAGTCCGCGCAGATACGGCCGGTAATTTCGTTATGTATCCGGCCCAGCTCCTCCGATGTAAAATCCTTCTTTTGCATGTTCAGGCCCGAAAACAGATGCGCCAGCTCGCCAAAGGAGTCCGCATAGCCCATCAGGCGGTTCTCGTCGGTCCCGCGGGGAGATTCACCGTCCGGCACCCGCTCCACGAGCAGGGGCAGCCAGTACAACAGCCTTGAAAAGAGAAAGACCCCCGCAAAACAGACGGTGCCCTCCATCAGCTTGAGCGGCAGATCGTTTCGGATGCTCTTTGTGAGCAGATCTCCGCAGATGCTAAGGGATACGGTAATCACCGCGGACGATGCCGCCGCCGTGACGATCAGGCACTTGTGATCGATCCACTCACAGATTCTTACGACCAGATAGATGACAAGCATTCCCAATGTATAGCGCACCGTATCCATGACCGGCAGGCTGAACGCCATACCGAGAAACATCGTGCCGCAAAGCAGCGCCCGTCCCTCCTCCCGCAGCAGCGCCGCCGCATAATACGCCGGCAGCAACGGATAATAACCGCCGATGTCGACCCGGCACATCAGCGCCCCGATCAATGCGATCAGGATTTGTCTGTAACGTTCTTTTTTCATCGTTGCACACCTCCACATAAGTTTATGCCGGCCCGTCCTCCTCCCGCGTGCTGCGGGAATGGGCGTAAAGCAGGCGAAAACAGTTGCGAAGGTCATTATATGAAAATCCGGCTTCAATATTTGTCAAAAAAAATATGGGATCTGAAAAATCGTTCGTCAAAACGCTCCTTCAAATCCCGATTCCGGTCGATTTCAGGCACTTCATTTATTCGAAGCCCTTCCCGAACCGTCTTTTAAGGCCCTGCTACTTCTTTTCACGGTAAATGATCTCATCCTCATAAAAAAGCCCGTAGCGGTGCGCCTCCTTTTCAATGTACTCCTTGGAACCCATACTCTTTTCAAGCGCTTCAAGCTCCTTGCTTCTGGCCTCCTCCTCAAGCCTCTGCTGCTCAAACGTACTCTCTTTCTCGATCAGTTCCTGATTTTTGTTATACAGCTTAACGATCTGCGTCGACATTAAAGCGACAAGCAGACAGACCATGCAGCTGATACAAAGCTTTGCCAGCCGGTTCTGTTTTCCTCTTCCCATTCATTCTCACCCTCTGTCCTTTGGAAAAGCGTTGATCTCATCAGTGGCCTTTCAGAGCTTACATATGCCTATTTTAACCAATTTCCAAATTTTTTTCAACCGTTTTTTCTGACATGTCCATACTTTTTCACAATAGGCTGTGCCCTTTTTTCCCTCAAGCTTTAACCGGTTCAGACATTTGCGCGCCGGTTTTAGTAAAATTCCCAGTACCCGGCGCAAAAAGCGAATCACCGGGGGCACGCAGATACGGCTGAACGTACAGCCGTAGGATACCATCCCTACGAGCAGGCCGCCAAATACATATCCTCTAAGCTGCCCGTCGTTCTTCTCGTAGAGCATCAAAAATATAACGACCGCCACATAAATCCAGTAGAAAAGATCCTCCAGATTGACAAGCAGCTTCCCGTGCGGAATCAGTCCGCGGAAAATGCGCAGTACGTCATAACAGGCCGCTAAAAACACTCCCAGCAGGAAAAACAGACACACCAATGCCAGCTCCTCATAAATGCCGGCGCTCACCATTCGAACCTGCATCAGCGGAAAATGCGTCCCAGCAGGGATTCTGCCTTATGGCCGCCTGACACGTCGGAATAGGAAAGCGAATCGATCTTTCCGGCGATATCCACCTCCCCCTTCTCGAGTGTCAGACGGTTGACATGCAGATCCTTTCCCTTTATCAAAAGCATTCCCTGCTCGGTTTCCAGCAATATTTCACTCACATCAAACGAGAGTACATCCAGCACTCCGCTGAAATTACCCGTCTGCCGGTTATTCATCAACACCCTGTGCGTACGTGCCGCCACCTTTTCTTCCATGCGCCCGCGCCTCCTCTTTTCGCATTGTACATCTAATCTATATGCGAAGAGTTGGACGAATATGCTATTACAATATGCCGGAA
>CAMTZV010000454.1 GCA_947086625.1 uncultured bacterium
TTTTACATGCATACAATCCCTGAAAAATTGTATTTTGAAAAATCCAAAATTTGACACATTTTGTTAAAAGTGCCAAAAAAATATAAAATATGAAAATATTTTTGTTTATTATGATGTACAAACCTTTCATTTAATGGTATAATATGTATATCTTACATGAATTCCTAAAAATATGAGCAAGAGGTGAGCAATATGATTCATAAAGAAATGATTGCCATGCTGCTTGCAGGAGGCCAGGGCAGCCGTCTTGGCGTGCTGACGGCAGATGTGGCCAAGCCTGCAGTCGCATTTGGCGGTAAATACCGCATCATTGATTTTCCGCTGAGCAACTGTATCAACTCAGGCATCGATACGGTCGGTGTGCTGACGCAGTACCAGCCCCTGCGGCTGAATACGCATATCGGCATCGGTATTGCGTGGGATCTGGACCGGAACACGGGAGGCGTTACCGTATTGCCGCCTTATGAGAAGAGCGACAACAGCGAATGGTATACCGGAACGGCAAATGCGATCTACCAGAATTTAAACTACATGGAAAGCTACAATCCGGAATACGTGCTCATTCTCTCCGGCGACCACATCTATAAAATGGACTACGAGGTCATGCTCGATTTCCACAAGGCAAACGAGGCGGACGTGACGATCGCAGTCATGCCGGTTCCGCTTGAGGAGGCGAGCCGCTTCGGTGTAGTCATTGCGGACGAGGAGCACCGCATCAGCGAATTTGAGGAAAAGCCCGAGAACCCGAGGAGCAATCTGGCGTCCATGGGAATCTATATTTTCAGCTGGAAGCTGCTGCGCGAGGCGCTCGTGGCGCTGAAGAATCAGAACAGCTGCGACTTCGGAAAGCATGTCATTCCGTATCTGCACGAGCGCGGGAAGCGGATGTATGCCTATGAGTTCAACGGCTACTGGAAGGATGTCGGGACGCTCAGCTCTTACTGGGAAGCAAACATGGAGCTGATCGATCTGATCCCCGAGTTTAACCTGTACGAGAAATACTGGAAGGTTTACACGAACACCGGGGCGATCCAGCCCCAGTACATATCGTCCGATTCCGTCATCGTAAAGAGCATCATCGGCGAGGGCAGCGAGATTTACGGCGAGGTCTACAGCTCCGTCATCGGGGCGAACGTTGTGATCGGCAAGGGAAGCGTCGTGCGCGGCTCGATCGTGATGCAGGGCACCGTCATCGGCGAGAACGTCATGCTGGACAAGGCGATCGTGGCGGAGGAATGTCAGATCGGCAGCAACGTGAAGGTCGGCGAGGGCGAGTACGCGGAGAACAGCTTTAATTCGAAGGTGTACAACAGCGAGCTTGCGGTAATCGGCGAGAATTCGGTCATCCCAGACAACGTGACGATCGGGAAAAATACGGCCATCTCGGGCGTGACGGAGGCGGCTGATTATGAGAACGGCACGCTAAAGAGCGGAAATTCTATTATAAAGGCAGGTGTGAGGGCATGAAAGCATTATGAATTATTTTAGCCGGCGTCAATAATCAGAAAATGGAAGCGCTGTCCCGCAAGAGAGCGATCGCTGCAATGCCTGTGGCCGGGAGCTACCGCTGCATTGATTTTGTGCTGAGCAATATGACAAACTCCCACATCCAGAGGGTGGCTGTGCTCTCGCAGTACAACGCGAGATCGTTAAACGAGCACTTGAGCTCCTCCAAGTGGTGGGATTTCGGAAGAAAGCAGGGCGGCCTGTTCGTATTCACACCTACAATCACTGCGGATAACAGCTGGTGGTATCGCGGTACCGCGGATGCGATCTACCAGAACATCGAGTGGTTAAAGCGCTGTCATGAGCCCTACGTGATCATCACGAGCGGCGACTGCGTGTACAAGGTCGACTACAACGACCTTCTGGACTACCACATCGACAAGAAGGCGGATATCACGATCGCCGTGAAGGATATGCCAAAGGATGTGGATGTGAGCCGGTTTGGCGTTGTGCGGATGAATGAGGACTCCCGCATCATGGAGTACGAGGAAAAGCCGATGGTGGCGCAGTCGAGCACGATCTCGACCGGAATCTACGTGATCCGGCGCAGACAGCTCATCGAGCTGCTCGAGCAGTGCGCGTCCGAGGACCGCTGGAACTTTGTCACCGACATTTTGATCCGCTATAAGGATTTAAAGCGCATTTACGGCTACAAGATGCAGGGCTACTGGAACAACATCTCTACGGTGGACTCCTACTACCAGACGAATATGGACTTCTTAAGACCCGAGATCCGCCGCTATTTCTTCAAAGAAGCGCCGCGCATCTACTCGAAGATCGACGACCTCCCGCCTGCAAAGTACAACGAGGGGTCCGATGTGCGCAACTCCCTCGTAGCCAGCGGCTCGATTATCAACGGCAAGGTGGAAAATTCCATTCTCTTCAAGGAGGCCTTTGTCGGCAAAAACTGTATCGTTAAGAACTCGATCATCCTGAACGAAGTGTACATCGGGGATAATACACATATTGAGAACTGCATCGTGGAGAGCAGGGGTACGCTCAAGCCGAATATGTATTACTTCGGAGATGGCGAGATACAGGTTGTTGTTGGCGATAACAATCGCTACGGCATATAAATCTTACGAAGAAGGGGGTGTTAGGATAAGATGGAAATTACGGATATACGCATCCGTAGGCTCGAGGGCAGCAACAAGATGAAAGCGATCGTATCCATTACGATTGATGACGAATTTGTATTGCATGATATCAAGGTTGTGGACGGCGAAAAGGGTTTATTCATCGCTATGCCC
>CAMTZV010000455.1 GCA_947086625.1 uncultured bacterium
CTTTGATTTACTGAAAATGATAGGCGGATTGGCGCTCTTTTTATACGGAATGCACACGATGGGTGAGGGGCTTGCAAAGATGGCGGGCAGCCGTTTGGAACAGATTCTGGAAAAGCTCACGGGCACGCCGATCAAAGCGGTGCTGCTGGGCGCGGCCGTAACCGCCGTGATCCAGAGCTCGTCGGCAACGACGGTCATGGTTGTGGGCTTTGTCAATTCCGGTATCATGAAGCTTTCGCAGGCGGTCGGTATCATCATGGGCGCGAACGTCGGGACGACCGTGACGTCGTGGATCTTAAGCCTCGCGGGATTGGAGGGCGATAACTTTTTTGTACAGCTTCTAAAGCCCAGCTCCTTTTCCCCGGTGCTGGCGGTGATCGGCGTCGTCTTTCTGCTTTTTTTAAAGGACGAAAAAAAGAAGGATCTGGGGACGATATTCTTAGGCTTTGCGGTTCTGATGTTCGGCATGGACACGATGAGCGGAGCGGTAAAGCCGCTGGCCCAGGTGCCGCAGTTTACGCGGCTGTTTACGGCGTTCGAGCATCCGCTGCTGGGTCTGATTGTCGGCGCCTTTGTGACTGCCGTCATCCAGAGCTCGTCGGCATCGGTCGGCATTTTGCAGGCGATGTGCGCCACCGGAGCGGTCAGCTACGGAGCCGCGATCCCGATCATCATGGGACAGAATATCGGGACGTGTGCCACCGCGCTGATCTCGGGCATCGGCGCGAGCAAAAACGCGCGGCGCGCCTCGCTCGTTCATCTGTATTTCAATCTGATCGGAACCGCGCTTTTTATGGCGCTTTTTTACACGTTTCACGCGGGCTTTGAATTTGAATTTCTCGGACATGCGGCAAACGGCGCGGGCATTGCGCTCGTGCACAGCGTTTTTAACATTGCGGCCACGATCGTCCTGCTCCCGTTTTCGGGAGGTCTGGAGCGGCTTGCGGTGCGCACGATTCCCGATACGGCGGAGACATCCGGGGAAAAGTCGAAGAAGAAAAAGGATGCCGGTCTGCGGCTTTTGGACGAGCGCTTTCTGGAGCATCCGGGCTTTGCGGTGGCACAGGCAAAAGGCGCGGCACATGCGATGGCGGGGCTGGTGGACGAGGCGCTTACGCTTGCGCTGCAGCTGAACAGCACGTATGAAAAGAAAGCCTATAAGCGCGTCCGTGAGCTTGAGGAGCGTGCGGACATGTATGAGGATGCGCTCGGAACGTATCTCGTGCGGCTGTGCGCAAAGCCGCTGACAGAGCAGGATAACCATATGGTGACCACGCTTCTGCATGCCATCGGCGATATGGAGCGCATGGCGGACCATGCGGTGGCGCTTGCGGAAAACGCGAAGAGGATGCACAGGGAGGACGCGCATTTTTCGGGGAAGGCGGCGGAGGAGCTCTCTGTGCTCGCAAAGGCGCTTGCAGAGATCCGTGCGCTCACCTTCGGAGCATTTATCGAGGGAGACGCGGCGCAGGCAGCGCAGGTGGAACCGCTGGGAGAGGTGATCCACGACCTGAAGGATGAGATCCGCGCGCGGCATATCCGGCGGCTCGCGAAAGGAAAGTGCACGATCGGGCTTGGCTTTGCCCTGACTGATTTCGTGACAAACTGCGAGCGCATTGCCGATCACTGCTCAAACATCGCGGTCGCCGTCATCCAGATCGACGAGGACGCGCATGACGTCCACCACTATCTGGGGCAGCTCAAGGCGCAGGACGCCGGATTTGCCGCGTGCTATGAGCGCTGCAGCGAGCGCTACGTGCTTCCGTAGGCGCCGCAGAAACGGCGGGTGTTCACATATAGGAAAAATGCACAGAAAGCCGAAGCGGAAAACGTGTTTTCCGTGTGAGATTTTGTGCATTTTTTTTTACGCCTCCGGAGTAGTACGAAGTAGACAAAAAATGGTTTTACTGGTATAATGTACATGGTTTTGGAAGCTTTCCAGAAGAGGAATGAAAGCTGGACGGCAGGCAAAAATAGTTGCCTCGCCTCGCTTCACACCAGAATGAAGAGGAGCGTGACAGGATGGATGATCGGTTGGAGTGGAGAGAACAGTACTGTATAGGGGTTCCGGTTGTGGACAAGGCGCACCAGCGGCTTTTTTCGATCGTGGGCCGGCTGATGCGTTTGATCGAGGAGGATGAGAAGGATGAGCACGCCTGTGCGGAGGGCATCAAATATTTTAAGAGCTATACCGTAAAGCATTTTGCGCAGGAGGAGGAGTACATGCGCTCCATCAATTATGCGGGCTATGAGATGCACAAGCGGCTGCATGATAATCTGAGAGACAAGACGTTTCCCACGCTTGAGGAAGAAATGGAAGGCTCGTTCTATTCCGACGAGTCCGTGCGCAAGTTTTTGGGCGTGTGTATGTCGTGGCTGACCGAGCACATTATGATTGAGGACCGCGCGATCGTCGGAAAAGCGGTGAGCAAATGGAACGCCGGGCAGGATGCGGATATCAACGAAACGCTTGAAAAAGCGCTCATCAACATTTTGAAGCGCGTGTTCAGCATCAAGGTGCGCATTTTCAACAATCATTATGCAGGTGAGAATCCGATGAAGGCAGTCAACCACCGGCTCGACTTTCTGACGCCGGACGGGAAGCGTGTGCGGATTATCATGTGTGTGGAGGAGCAGCTCATCGTGAATACGATGCGCAGATACATGGGCGTTGAGTGCACGCGGATCAACAACACGGCGGTTGCGATGGCCAGACAGATGGATAAGCAGGTGCTGCATCTGCT
>CAMTZV010000456.1 GCA_947086625.1 uncultured bacterium
TTCAGAAGATCAACCTGCTCGTCATACGCGCGGTAGACGCGCTCGTCGAAAACGCCAACTCGATCGTCGGCTATGTCAACGAGACCGTCCTGCCCGACTACACGAAGTTCGTCGAAACCGGCAGACAGTACCGCGATGACGCGACCTACATCAACGACACGATGAATGTATTTAAGGAGCGCACCGACCATCTGCTTGCGATCATGCAGCAGATCTCTGACGCCATCGGCGGCATCACCGATGCCATCGAGGAGAGCACGCTCGGCGTCACGAACGCCACCGAGAACACCTCCACCCTCGTCAACAACATTAAGGTTGTTCACGAGGAAATGGACACCAACCAGCGCATCAGCCAACAGCTGATGGAGGAGGCAGACCGGTTCAAAAACCTGTAAAAGCTATACATACATAGAACATGACATTGGAAGGGAGATCATTATGAGTCAGGCAAAAGTAGACCGATATAAAAAAGAAAAGGCAAACCGCAAACGGACGATGCAAAAAGAAAAGATTGAGCGCTACACATACGGCATCATCGGTGCCGTCGTCGCGGTAGCGGTTATCTCGTGGGCAGGCTACTCCTTCTACAGCCGCGCAAACGGCGCGGACGCGTCAGGAGAGAACTCCAGCGTTGAGATTAACACCGACGCCATCGACGACTATTTGAGCGGCCTTGGAGGCGAATAAAGCACATATACCCCTGCTGCATAAGCAGCGGGGGTATTTTTCATGTACGGACCCGTACAGACGAAATATGCCGTTCAGTCGGCGCAAGGACCGCACGGCGGAGCAGGCGAAGGTAAGCTTCCCCTACTCGATTGCTCCGAAGCGTTCCTCTGCCGCCGTAATCAGAGCGATGCGCCGCAAGTGGCGCTCCTCTCCTGAAAAATCAGTGGTGAGAAACGTTTTTATGATATCCTTTGCCAGCTCCGCGCCCACGATGCGCGCGCCGACCGCGATGACGTTCGCGTTATTGTGCTGGCGGATCAGCCGCGCCGTGGCGGTGTCCGAGCAGGCCGCCGCGCGAATGCCCTTCACCTTGTTGGCCGCCAGCGAGATGCCGACGCCCGTCCCGCATACGAGCACACCGAGGTCTGCCTCTCCCGATGCGACCAGCCTTCCCACCTTCTCGCCGGGAACCGGATAATCCACAGCCTCGCCCGGGGCAGCGCCCACATCGATTATCTCATGCCCCAGCTCCCCGATCAGCTCCAGCAAAACCGGCTTCAGCTCGCCCGCCGCATGGTCATTTCCAAATGCAATCTTCATTTTTTCCCTCGCTCCTTTTTCAGATAAAAGTATAAAACAATACGTTCCAGATACCGTTTGAGTACGATCTGAATCTCCTCCTTCGGGTGGATGGGCTTCACGAGGATCGTGTAGATCCCGGTGCGGTTCGCACCCCACACGTCCGTAAAGATCTGGTCGCCCACAAACAGCGTCGTATGTACATCCGTCCCCATCCGCGCCATCGCCCTCTCATAGCCCTCTCGCTTCGGCTTTCCGGCCTTATAGATGTAGCCTGCGCCCACCACCGTCTCGCAAAACGACTTCACGCGCTCCTCCCCGTTGTTGGAGAGCAGCGTGAGCGCAAAGCCAAGCGCGTGCAGCCTTTCAAACAACTGCTTCGCCCGCGCATCCGCCGGAGCGCCGTGCGGCACAAGCGTGTTGTCAACGTCAAAAATGATCCCGCGATAGCCCTTTGCACGCCAGCTTGCGAAATCGATCCCGTAGGTCGAATCGACATATTCTTTTGGATAAAAAGCCTGTAGCATGACGCCCTCCCTCTGCTGCTGAGCCGTATGATGCCCGACCCGAAATTATCCGTCAGACATTATTATTATATCATGAATCCTTCATTACGCAAGAGCCGAACGTGACCGTTCGGTACACGTAATCGAGCAGGGAAGATTTTCTCCCTGCTCGCCGCGCGGCCCGCATGCTGCTTTAGCAGCAAATTTCCCTATGCGGGCCTGCGCATAAAAAATCGCGGACAGGTTCGCAATCCTGCCCGCGGTCTTTGAGATTCAGTGATACGTTTTTCGACGGCACTGCTCCAAAAACGGAACACTGCCTTATTTCATAGAGTTTACGGTCTTGTACTTGTAGAGCATCTCCGCATAGTTCTGCTCTTCCACCTGAATGTCCGCAAGAAGCTTTCTCACGGAGGGCTCGCTGAAGTTAAACACGTTTGTGTTGTACTCACTGGACGCAAGCTTCTCTGCACTGATGCAGTCGGTCGCCAGGAAACAGTCGTTCTTCTTGTCCTCCGTCTCGGTCATACCGGTGTAGGTCGCCTTCGGCTGATAGTCCGCGCCCGCCTTGCAGTTGCAGTTGCAGCCCGGCACCGTTCCAGAGAGCACCTGTCCCAGAGAATCATAATGCTTCTGCTGCATTTTCTCCACCTCGCCGAGAAGGTCCTGTAACACCGGGTCCTTTGCCTCGCTGCCGCAGCGCTGATACTTCTCTACCAGAGCCTTCTCCTGCGTGCGCAAATCCTCGATCGATGTTTTTTCCTTTTCTGTCAGGATCATTGTAATCTACCTCGCTTTTCTTCACATAGTGTAAACAGAAAGCCTTCACGCCGCTTTCTGTTTTCAAAACAAAAGCCGTTCTTTTCGGTTCCTGTTTCGCAAGGCTAGTATGCGAAAAAAAACCTTCGGCTATTCACCGAAGGTTCTTCCTTTTCTTTGAAATCAAATCCCTCGCTGCAAGCAACGGAGTATTTG
>CAMTZV010000457.1 GCA_947086625.1 uncultured bacterium
GAAAAAAAGCTGCTCGGCAACGCCATCGAGCATTTATCGAAGCGGGAGCGGCAGATTGTGGAGCTGCGCTTCGGTCTGCACGCGCCGGACGGAAAGGAGCTGACACAAAAGGAGGTGGCCGACTCGCTGGGCATCTCCCAGTCCTACATCTCACGCCTTGAAAAAAAGATTATGAAACGGCTCAGAAAAGAAATTGTGCGCTTTGAATCATGAGGGAACTGTGTTATAATCAAAATATCAAACAGGGGTTTTTACAAAAGGAGATGGGGCTTATGTTACTGGAGTTTTTAGGGGCTGCTCATGAGGTGACGGGGAGCTGTCATTTTTTGCAGTACGCGGGAAAGCATCTGCTTGTGGACTGCGGGATGGAGCAGGGGCCGGATCTGTATGTGAATCAGGAGATCCCGGTCAACGCGGCGGCGATCGATACCGTGCTCATCACGCACGCGCACATCGACCACTCAGGGCTGCTGCCGCTTTTATACGCGCGGGGCTTTCGCGGGCGGGTCTACTGTACGCAGGCGACCTATGAGCTGTGTACGATCATGCTCAAGGATTCGGCGCACATTCAGGAGTTTGAGGCGGAGTGGCGCAACCGCAAGGCGAAGCGCTCCGGCGGCGGACAGGTGGAGCCGATGTACACGATGGAGGACGTACAGGGCGTTCTGCCGCTTTTTACACCGTGCCTTTACGGGGAGACGGTGCAGGTGGACGACGATCTGAAGATCCGTTTTTCGGATGCGGGGCATCTGCTGGGCTCCTCGTGCATCGAGCTGTGGGTGCGGGAGAAGGGCGAGGAGATCAAGCTTGCCTTTTCCGGCGATCTCGGGCAGGGGAACCGCCCGCTCATCAAGTCGCCGACGCATCTGAAGGATGCCGACTACGTGGTCATCGAATCAACCTACGGCGACCGGGTGCACCACGCGCCGATCGATTTTGCCGAGGCGCTCGCGCAGGTCGTCAAGGAGACGTTCATGCGGGGCGGAAATCTTGTGATCCCCGCGTTTTCGGTCGGGCGTACACAGGAGATGCTCTTTTTCCTGCGCCGCATCAAGACCGAGCATATGCTGCCGGAATTTGAGGATTTCGAGGTGTACATCGACAGCCCGCTGGCGATTGAGGCGACCAACATCTTCCACAAAAACGTGCGGGACTGCTTCAACGAGAAGGCGCTGGCACTCATCGACGAGGGCGTCAACCCGATTCAGTTCCCGGGACTAAAGACCGCGGTGGACAGCAACGCTTCCAAACAGATCAACTTCTTAAAGAAGCCGGTCGTCATCATTTCGGCCTCCGGTATGTGCGAGGCGGGCCGTATCCGCCATCACTTAAAGCACAATCTCTGGCGCGAGGACTCTACCGTGCTCTTCGTCGGTTACCAGGTGCCGGGGACGCTTGGCAATGCGCTCCTGAACGGCGCGAAGGAGGTAAAGCTCTTCGGCGAGATGATCGAGGTGCGCGCTCAGATCGTAAACCTTCCGGGCATCAGCGGACACGCCGACAAAGACCAGCTGACAGACTGGGCGGCGTCGTTCAGGGAGCATCCGCCCAAGCGGGTGTTTGTTGTACATGGCGAGGATAAGGTGACGGACGAGTTTGCTATGCACCTGCATAAGGAGCTCGGCTACGAGGCGAGCGCACCCTACAGCGGCGACATCTACGACCTGTTCCAGAACGCGTGCATCAAGCAGGGGAGCCGCATGACGGTGCCGAAGAAGACGAAGCGCTCGCTCAAGGCATCCAGCAATGTCTTTGCGCGTCTGCTCGCCGCCGGCCAGCGGCTGCTTACGGTCATCAACAAGAGCGAGGGCCTGCCGAACAAGGAGCTGGGGCGCTTTGCGGACCAGATCAATTCGATGTGCGACAAGTGGGAGCACTGACGCCCATCATTTCAGGTAGTTTTTCATGTGGTTGAGGGCGGATTTTTCCAGACGGGACACCTGCGCCTGTGAGATGTGGATCTCCTGCGCGACTTCCATCTGGGTTTTGCCCTCGAAAAACCGCAGCTTTATAATGTAGTTTTCCCGCTCGCCGAGTCGCTCCATGGCATCGCTTAACGAGAGCGACTCGATCCAGCGGGATTCTTTGTTTTTTTTGTCCGCAATCTGATCCATGACATAGAGCGTGTCGCCGCCGTCGGTGTAGACCGGGTCGTAGAGGCTGACCGGGCTTTGGATGGCGTCTAAGGCGTAGACGATCTCCTCCTTGGTCAGCCCCGATTCCGCGGCGATCTCCTCGATGGTCGGTTCCTCCTGCGTGCGGTTCATGAGCGTCTCCTTGGCGTGGATGGCCTTGTAGGCGGTATCGCGCAGAGAGCGCGAGACGCGGATGCTGTTGTTGTCCCGCAGGTAGCGGCGCACCTCGCCGATAATCATCGGTACGGCATAGGTGGAAAATTTTACCCCCATCGTCGGGTCGAAATTGTCGATTGATTTCATGAGGCCGATGCAGCCGATCTGAAACAGGTCGTCGATGTTGTCCGTGTGTCCGGTGAACCGCCGGATAATGGAGAGCACCAGACGCAGATTGCCCTTGATGTATTCCTCTCTGGCGGCGGTGTCTCCCTGCTTGATGCGCGCAAAGAGAGCGTCCTTTTCATCTTCCTTCAGTATGGGGAGCTTTGCGGTGTTTACGCCGCAGATTTCGACTTTATATGCAGACATTGACTGTGAACCTCCGAACGATTGCGATTAGTGAAAGTTTGTACCGATGCGAAAGAAAATATTC
>CAMTZV010000458.1 GCA_947086625.1 uncultured bacterium
TTTTTAGAACTTGCGAAGCGGCGCTGCTCGGTTCGCGCTTACAGAGGAGAAAAGGTGGAGCCGGAAAAGCTGGAAAAAATTTTGCTCGCCGCGCACGTCGCGCCCACGGCGGCGAATTTGCAGCCCGTCCGGCTGATCGTCGTGCAGGAGGAAGCGGGACTGCAAAAGATCGGCAAAGCCGCCAATATTTACGGCGCGCCGCTGGCGGTCATCGTCTGCGCCGAGCACACGCGGGCGTGGACGCGCCCGTTCGACGGAAAAAAGACGACCGACATCGACGCGTCGATCGTCACCGATCATATGATGCTGGAGGCGGCCGCGCTCGGGCTTGGGTCTGTGTGGATCTGCTATTTTAAGCCAGACGTGATCCGGCAGGAGTTTCGGCTTCCCGACACGCTGGAGCCGGTCAACATTCTGGCGATCGGTTATGCAGCTGAAGAACCGGCGGACCCGGAGCGCCATGCGTCGCAGCGGATCCCGCTGGATGCGCTTGTTTACCGCGAAGGCTTGCCGGAATAATCACGGGTCGATCTTAAAAACGGGGTCTGCCGGATAGCCGCCCGCGCATTTTTGCATGGCGCGCTGGATGGAATCTCTTGAATTGCCCCAGTCGGCGTCTTTGTTGCGGTAGTCGTTTTTGTCGACGAACCACGCCACGTCCTTCTGCACGCGGTCGATGTTTTCCTGCATCATGGAAAAGATCTGAGGGTAGAGCTCTTTTTTCCGGGCGTCTGTCAACCGCTTCTCGGCGGCCTCCATCAGGTCGCCGAAGTGGGGCAGGCAAAAGCCCTTGCTCTTTTTGAACAGCTCCTGAAATTCCGCGTCCTTTTCCAGCAGGTCGAAAAAGACGTCCAGATAGCGGCCATAGATCTCGTTGAAGTGATTGCAGACGTAACAGCTTTCGGTCTTTTGTTTCACCCAGCCGCCGAGGGCGGTCTGCGGGGCGTTTGCGTCCGCCATATTGGTCTTTTTCATGCGTCCGAGCATGGTCGATTTCCCGGGCGTGAAGCTCTTTAACTCTTTTGCGAGCTCCTCACTGAGCTTTTTCATATGCGTGCGCAAAATCCATGCGCTTCCGAGCCGGTTGCCGTAGTCGTACATCATTTTGTAGTGGTGCCGGCAAAAGCCGGTGGCGTCCGTCGCGGCGCGTATGTCGTCCTCCATGTAGGCTGAGCCCAAAATAAAGGAGATGGCGTGCTGCTCGGCGGAGCGCTCGAGGTTGCAAAACGGGCATTCGTCCCCGGCGCGGAACGCGTCCATCAGGGGGATTGTGGCGATGTTTCCTTTCATCATAAATAGTTCCTTTCAAAAACGATTAGTTATGCAAGTGCATAATCAAGACGGCTGTTTTGCGCGGCGTATCCGGCGTGGTCTGCCGTGACAGCGCATCTACGGCAGCGGATAAAAAACGGGCTTGCGGTTCTCAAAGACGGTGAAGTGCGTAAAGCCCGCCTCCCGCAAAATGCCGGGCACCTTTGCAAAATCGTATGCCACGTGCTTTGGCTCGTGCGCGTCGGAGCCGATCGTGATGATCTCGCCGCCGAGCGCGCGGTAACGCTTTAAAATGTCCTCGCACGGGTTCGGGTGCCCGAGGCCGTACTTGAAGCCGCCGGTGTTGATCTCGATGCCCTTTCCCATGTCGACGAGCTTTTGCAGGATCGCGTCAAGCACGTCGGCGTAGGCGTCGTAGGTGAAAAATTTGTTCGTGTTCGGGCCGTAGCGCACGACGTAGTCGATGTGGCCGTACACGTCGAAATCCGAAAATCCGTCCAGATTTTCCAGAATAGATGTAAAATAGCGCAGATACGCGGTGTGTTCGTCCTTGCCCTCATAAAAATCTTTGTAATACAGATCCATGCCGTCGACGGTGTGGGACGAGCAGATGACAAAATCGTAGGCCCCGTCCGCGACGACGCGCGCGAGCTTTTCATGCAGATGGGGCTGGACGCCAAGCTCGATGCCGTGCAGCACCCGGAAGTCCCCCGTGTGCGCCGCGCGAAGCGCCCGCATTGCCTCGCCGTAAGCGTCCAGATCAGGCTCAAATAAGCCCGGCGGGTCGAAGGGGAAGTCATAGTCGAGGTGATCGGTAAAGCAGAGGCCGGAAAGCCCCGCGGCCTTCGCGGCTTTTATCATGTCGTCCGGGTCAGCCTCGCTGTCGCCGGAGAAATAGCAGTGCATGTGCGTGTCCCACAGCATATCGGTTTGCTCCTTTGCGTTTTTACTTATTTTTATAGTCTATTGTCGCACTTTGGAGGGAAATGTCAAGGGGCGGGAGGGGATTGCGCGCATGATTCGCGCGCAAAAGGCCGAAGTCGTCTGCAAAAGTTCAGTCGTGCCATTCGAGGAGGCTCCTTCGGAGTTTTCCCGCTGCAGAAAAGTAACACTCTTTTTGCCAAAAATTTCACAAAGTCCCGAATAAGGGCTTGAATTTTTGTTCATGATTTAGTACAATAAGTCCAGATTGGGCGTGTCCCATAAAAAACAACTCATCATTAAATTCTTAGGAGGATTTGAACATGGCAGTAAGAGTAGCGATCAATGGTTTCGGCCGCATCGGCCGCCTTGCTTTCAGACAGATGTTTGGAGCAGAGGGTTACGAGGTAGTAGCAATCAACGACTTAACAAGCCCTAAGATGTTAGCACACCTGTTGAAGTATGATTCTTCACAGGGCAAATATGCGTTGGCTGACACCGTTTCTGCAGGTGACGAAACCATCACCGTAA
>CAMTZV010000459.1 GCA_947086625.1 uncultured bacterium
AATCTCTTTTCCTACGCAGATATATCCTATGAAAGCCGCCTGCGGGAGCTCACGGGCCCGGGCGGCAGTATGCAACTCTCCGGTCGGGAGGGACGGCTGCTCGAGGTGCTCCTGCAAAACCCGGGACATCTGCTGCAGCGGATCGTCCTGCTCTCCCGCGTCTGGGGCAGCGACGCGCCCGTGGAGGAGAGCAACCTCGACACCTATGTACATTTTGTCCGCAAGCGTTTGAAGCAGGTAAAAAGCCGCGCCACCATCGAGACGGTGCGCGGCATCGGCTATAAGCTGAGCAAAAAGACCTGAAACGGCGTGCGGCGGCTGGCTCAACGCCAAGCCGGCACGGCAAACCTCTGATGCGAAGGGAGTCCTCCTCATGTTTCACAAATTACACCGCCAGATGACATTTTTCTGCTCCGCGGTCACCGGAGCCATCCTGATCGGACTAAGCACCGTCTGTCTGCTCTTTGCCAGACAGGCCATCGCACAGACCGGCTACACGACGTTTCAAAAGGAACTTGGCTCCGTCCTCACAAACCTGCAAAGCCAGCGCTACATCTCGCATCAATGGCTCAAGCAGATGCAGGAGCAGCACCATTTTCTGATCTTTCTCTACGACAACGGCGAGCCGCTCTATTTTGAACGAATGCTTGGCGAGACGCAGAAGGCGCTGCGCGATGCCGCATTGAAACAGGCAGATCCGGATATTTTCCGGTCGTCCGAGGGGCTTTTCACACAGCATGAGGAATTCCTGCTTCCCATATCCGCAAAGGAGCGCTATTACGCCTCCACCGGATATCTGACACATGAGAACGGTCGCATCAGCTTTGTCATCCTCTACGGTCTGGCGCACCAGACCGGGCAGCTCTCACGGCTGACACTGCTCATCTTCGGGGCAGATCTGGTCACGCTGGCGCTGCTCGTGCTCTTCTCCTGGTTTTTTACCGGACGGATGCTCCTTCCGCTGGAAACCTCGCAGAAAAAACAGCAGCAGTTTGTCGCCGCCGCCTCCCATGAGCTGCGCGCGCCGCTCGCCGTCATTCTCTCCGGCCTTGAGTCCGCAGGAAAAGCACAGCACGAGCACGAGCGCCGCCATTTCCTCTCCCTCATCCGTCAGGAAGGAAAACGGATGCAGCACCTCATTTCCGACATGCTCCTGCTCGCAAATACTGACGCCCACGGAATGTCTCTGCACATGGAAGCGCTGCTGCCCGACGATTTCCTGCTGACCGTCTATGAAAAATATGAGCCCCTCGCCCTCGGCAGGCAGATCTCCCTGCAGCTTTTTGTCCCCGAATGCGACTGCGCCCCGATCCGCGCCGACCGGGAACGCCTCACGCAGCTTTTCTCCATCCTGCTGGACAACGCGCTCTCCTACACACCCGCCGGCGGCAAAGTCCTGCTGCTGCTCACCCAGGCAAAAGGGCAGACAACCTTTGCGGTGGCGGACGACGGCCCGGTCATCCCCGACGAAGAAAAAAGCCGCATTTTCGACCGCTTTTACCGCGCCGACAAATCCCACACCGGCCACGAGCACTTCGGGCTCGGGCTTAGCACCGCCCTTGAAATTGCAAAAGCGCATCAGGGCAGGCTCACCGTTAAAAACCCGTCCGACTGTCCGCAGCTCGCGGACATCTTTCCGCAGGAAGCGGGCGTCGTGTTTTTGTTCCGCTGCCCGGACGAAAGGGCGTGAGCGGGCATCTGTTTTTCAAAAATTTCCACAACCACTGTAACGAAACCCTCTCAAAACGGATCTATTGATATTCCGGGCCGCTCTGTTTTGCGAAGCAAAGCGGCAATCCAACTGAAGGAGGGTTTCACAATGGTAAACGTATTAAAAAGCCTCCCGGTCCGAAAGGCACTCCGCGAAAAGGGAAGGAGCCTTTGCACAATGGCCGCCGTATTTTGTACGACGGTGCTTTTTGTCACGGTATTTTCCACGATGTTTTTCATGGCGGATGCGGCCGAGGAAATGTTGCGCGAAAATTCGCCGATCCTCGCGGACGCCGCGTTTTTCGTGCCAGACGATGCATATGCGCGCATCCGGAAAAGCCCGCGCGTCTTTGAGGCCGGCTCCGGCATCCGGCTGGCAGACATGCGGGACGCCCCGGGTGCGGTGGATCTCCAGCTCTTTACCTTTGACGATCAGATGGCGCGGTGGATGCGCTGTTTCCCCGCACAGGGACGTATGCCCGAATCGGCCCGGGAGATCGTAGTGTCCGACCAGTATCTGCGGGACCGCGGGCTTTCCTACCCTTTGGATGAGCCGCTCACCCTCACCTATTCTATAGAAGGGGAATCGTACACAGACCGCTTCACGGTCACGGGCGTCTATGAAATGTCCGGCCAGCCCCTTCACGTCATCCTGGCGTCCGACGCACTTTATCAAAATATATGCCGTGAGCTGGAACGGCGGGGCATCTCGCCCGGGGACGCCGTTTCCCGTATGGCAGGCGTCTGCTTTTCCTCCCGGGGAAACGTGCGGCGGCTCATGTCCAGGCTCATCGCCGAGGAAGCGCTCTCCTTTGACGAGGGAGAAATCTTTTTAAACGACGTCTCCGTCTTTGACGGTATCGGCCCGGGCGCACTCCTCGCATTTGGCGCTTTGATACTGGCCCTGATGCTGACCGGATACCTGTTCATCTCCAACATTTTCCGTATCTGCATACCGGCCGACGCGCGGTTTTACGGCAGGCTCTCCACAAACGGCGTGACAAAAAAAGAG
>CAMTZV010000460.1 GCA_947086625.1 uncultured bacterium
CCACGCTGCCGGACGCGTTTTTGCAGTACACGATCCCATTCGACAAAATGGTCGTCCTGCTCAACTACCGCGACAAGGGAATGTACTTCGGCACTCCCATCTATTTACAGTCGCCAAACTATTTTGTCTACTATCTGACGCCCGAGATCGAGCTGAAATTCGATAACGACGACCTGTTCTACTACTCAAGTCACCGGATTTTACAGCGCGGCGGCCATCTCTACACGAACGACTACGGCATGCAGGTGACGCTCCTCTCCCGCTACGGCATCAAAAATTATGCGGTCGCGGGGACGGACTACGAGTTTGTAAACGGCGACTGCTACGACTTCCGCTACGAAAATATCCGCAACATCAACCCCTACTACGGCGTGAGCCGCATCGACGGGGACGTGCGCGCCTCCTATCTGACGCGCATCCACATCAACGGCAACTATCAGGTCGGTATTTACACAAGCGAGATCCACGCCGCCGTCGCATACAACAAAGCGGTGGATCTCGCAAGGGCGGCCGGCATCACACGCGCCTATCCGACGAACTACATCAACGGTCTCTCCGGGAGCGAATACGCAGAAATCTACACAAAAATCAAGGTTTCCCGCGCCTACCGGGAGTATCTGGAAAATCTGCGCCTGTAGCGGTTCCTTCCATATTATATTACATGATATTACGCCCTCTCCCCGAACAGCTCTGCCGTCTGTCTCATCCGCGCCGCGATCTTTACGCCAAAGGGACAGCGCGCCTCACAGCTTTTGCAGCCGATGCACGCGTCTGCGCGATGCGGCAGCGCAAAATAGTGCCCGCGCACACTTTCCGGAACCTCCTCATGCATAACGGCAAGATCATAATATTTGTTGACCATCGCGATATCGATGTTTGCCGGGCACGGCTTACAGTGCCCGCAGTACGTACACTCCCCCTGCCCGAACGTGTGCCGGGGCGCCCCGGCCAAAACGGACGCATAGTCCTTTTCTTCATCGGAAGCGGTCTCGTATGCCACAGCCGCCTCGACATGCTCCGTGCAGTCATACCCGGCCAAAACCGACGCCACCGCCGGCCGGGTCAGGCAGTAATGGATGCACTGCGCCGGGGTCAGCGCCACGCCAAACGGAGAGCGCGCCTCGTCAAAAAGCCGTCCTCCGGCGTAGGGCTTCATGACGGTAATGCCGACGTCGTTCTGCTCACACACGCGGTAGAGCTCCAGGCGCGCCGGGTCGATCCCTCCGAGGCCCTCCGCATACTCCTCCACAAAGTAATCGTCGATATTGTCCGTGGGCGGAAGCAGATCGAACGCCGGGTTGACGCTGAACAGGATCATCTCCACAAAGCCGCTCTCCGCCGCCCTTTTCGCCATCAGCGGATTGTGTGTGCTCATGCCGATGTGCCGGATTTTCCCCTCCGCCAAAAGCTCCTTCACATACGCGAGGTACGGCCCGTTCATGGCCGCATCCCAGTCGTCCTCCTGATCGATGAAGTGCATCATACCCAGATCTATGTAGTCCGTCTGAAGTCTGTCAAGGAGATCCGAAAACGCCTCCCGGCACACAGCCACGTCACGGCTGCGGACATACTGCCCGCCCTGCCAGGTGGAGCCGATATGCCCCTGGATATACCAGCGCTCCCGTCTGCCCGCCAGCGCCTTTCCGATATTTGTGCGCACGTTCGGCTCGGACATCCAGCAGTCCAAAATGTTTATGCCGAGCGCCTCCGCGCGCTCGATCATAGCCCTGCACGCTTCAAAGTCATGCCGTTCCAGCCATTCCCCTCCGAATCCGATCTCACTGACCATCAGCTCTGTTTTTCCAAGTCTCCGATAATTCATCGTATCTCCTCCCTGTTTTATACATGCTATAAAATCCACCTTCTAAGCGCCTCCTCCAGCTTCCCGATGTCCACCGGCTTGGAAATATGGTCGTCCATGCCGGCATCCTTCGACTTGCGCATGTCATCCGAAAAAGCATCCGCAGTCATCGCGACGATCGGAATCCTCTTTAGATCGTCCCGCCCCGATGAACGGATCGCCTGTGCGGCCTCATACCCGTTCATAATCGGCATCTGAATATCCATGAAGATCAGGTCGAAGTAATCCGGCTGTGCTTCCAGCACCCGCTCAAGCGCAAGCCGGCCGTTCATCGCCGTCTCCACCTGAATCCCCACCGTGCTCAAAAGCTCCTCCGCCACCTCGATGTTGATCTCGTTGTCCTCCACGAGCAGCACACGACGGCCCGAAAAGTCCTGCTGCCGGAACGCATCAAGCGCATTGGGCGCTTCCTCCTCCTCGTCATGGCCGAGCACGCTGCGCAGCACCCGGATCAGCCGGGAGCGAAACATCGGCTTGCTGATAAAGGCGTCCACGCCGGCCTCCTTTGCTCCCGCCTCGATATCTGTCCAGTCATACGCGGAGAGGACCACGATCGGGATATGGCCGGGGATCATCTCCCGGATCTCCTTTGCCGTCTCGAGTCCGTCCTTGCCGGGCATTTTCCAGTCGAGAAGAACGGCAGAAAACGGCTTCTGCGCCTCGCACGTCTCCCGGATGCGCAAGACGGCGCTCTCCCCGTCAAGCACATATTCCGCCCGCATGCCAAGACTGCCCAAAATCTCGCACGCGCTCTCGCAGGAGGCTTCCTCGTCGTCCACGACGAGCACCGGAAGGTCTGCAAACAGATCAAGTTCCTCCTGCGCTGCGTGATCCAGCTTCAGATGCACCATAACCGT
>CAMTZV010000461.1 GCA_947086625.1 uncultured bacterium
CCGGCTCCCGCCCGTAAAGCGCTTGAAAACGGTCAAGGATGTTCAGAATCCCGTTGTGGGCGCAACCCGACAGGAGAACGGTCTTTCCCTCCGCTTCCACGACGGCATACATTTCGTGCGCAAACGCGTCCTGCACAAACGTGTCCCCCTGCTTCTCCTTTAATCTCCGGTTGCTCTGCGGCCACTTTCTCCGCCCCGTGACGCCTCCGAACACGGAGAGCTCCCCGTCGATGCGGCAGTCGCCCTCCAGCAACACGCACTGCGGCAGCGACAGGATTTCCCTGTCAATGCCGATATAGCGCTCCCCATGGCTTCCCATGCTGTAGTAATCGCCCCCGGCGAGCGCGTGCATATAAATCTTCGCATCCGGGTTTATCTGTGCAAATGAAAGTATCCCGCCCGCATGGTCGTAGTGCCCGTGGCTCAAAATAACCGTGTCAACCCGCGTGAGATCGACGCCAAGCTGCGCCGCGTTTTCCCACGTCTTCGCGCTTGCCCCCGTGTCCACGAGCAGCCGGTGCCTCTCCGTTTCCACATAAACGCTCAGCCCGTGCTCCGCGTGGAACGCGCACTCGCCTGTCGTGTTTTCCATTAGATTGATGATCTTCATGTTTGCTTTTTCTCCCTGTGAATGTTCCTCTCCGCTTTTCTGATAATACCATACCCTACTTCATGGGACGGCGTCAAACGCATTTTGAAATTAGATCGTATTTTTCCCGTATTATTTGTCTTGGCTTAAAATTTGGCCCATTTTTGTAAGAAACTCCTCTACTGTTGGTATTACATTCTCACCAAATATTGCATCCCATTTGTAACGTGACTTTTCATTTTGATATGCCTTATGAATCGTTCTTTCTATTTTTTTTTTACACATTCTTCTGTCACATTATGCTTTTTTGCTATCTGTGCAATAAGATCTGCAGCTCTTTTCGTTTTATCCACTTTCATATTTTCCTCTCTGCATTACATATATTTTCCATACATTATATTCGCTTTTGCGAAGATATTCAAGTTAAGCAATCTATTTTATGCTGTTTAACAGAAGACCTGTTTATTTCGAGGTGCTATCATGATTGACTACTCTCCCTTTTGGGAAACGCTTGGAAAATCAACTGAAAACTGGTATACGCTAACAAACAAGCATCATTTGTCTAACAGCACCCTGCATCGCCTGAAAAATAATAAAGATATTTCAACGAAAACGATCAACGACTTATGCAGAATACTTTCATGCAGAGTAGAAGATATTTTACAATACATTCCCTCTGATTCAGACCAGACCCTGTAATTTTCTATTTCATCAACAAAATTGCGTGATACACATGCTTAAGCTAAAAAAGATTACGTAGAATATGAAAACAAATCCCTTCGTCTGCCGAAAGACCTGATCGAAAAGGTTCAGCTCCTTGCGACGGAAAACAACATGTCCTTTAATAAGGTTGTCATCCAGTGCATCGCGTACGCATTGGAACATACCGACACGGATTCCGATCTCGAGCTTCCCTGATGTAAAAGCATCGCTTCACACTTTTTCCCTGTAAAAAATGTTCTCTATTACACTTTTTCGTTGTAATTTTTGTATTTGAGGCCTATACTTATAGATGTATCACACGAACGGAGGTGCATCAATGTACAGGACGGCAATCGAACGGCTCTATAAATGGAAAGAAAGCAAACGCCGCAAGCCCCTCATCATCGAGGGCGCAAGGCAGGTCGGAAAGACGTGGCTGATGAAGGAATTTGGCGGCAGGGCCTATGCCGACACCGTGTATATCAATTTCGATTCCAACTCCGCGATGGCCGTTCTCTTCTCCCATGACTTAAACACCGAGCGCCTGATCCTTGGGATCGAGCTGTATGCCGGCAAAAAAATCGAGCCGGATACGACGCTGCTCATATTCGACGAGGTGCAGGAGGTGCCGCGGGCGCTTTCCTCCCTCAAATATTTCTATGAAAATGCCCCGCAATACCACATTGTATGCGCCGGTTCCATGCTCGGCATCGCTTTACATGAGGGCACGTCGTTCCCCGTGGGCAAGGTGGATTTCTTAAGCCTCTACCCGCTGTCCTTTCACGAATTTTTAATGGCGGTTGCCGGGGAACAGTACGCTGAGCTGCTCCGCAGCCACGATTACCCGATGGTGACTTCTTTCCGGCAGACATACATTGACGCGCTCCGACAATATTATTTTGTCGGCGGGATGCCGGAGGCCGTCCAGTCCTTTGCAGACGAGAAAGACTTTCACGAGGTTCGGGAAATTCAAAAACGGATACTTGCCGCCTATGAACAGGATTTCTCCAAGCACGCGCCGATCGAGATCGTTCCGAAGATCCGCATGATCTGGAACAGCATCCCTGCCCAGCTCGCAAAAGAAAACAAAAAATTTATCTACGGCCTTGTGCGCACGGGCGGCCGGGCCAAAGAATACGAATCGGCCATTCTCTGGCTCTGCGACTGCGGGCTTGTCCACAGGATCAGCCGTGTGAACGCCGCGGGGATTCCGTTAAAGGCCTATGAGGACTTCAAGGCATTCAAGCTGTTTCTCATCGATGTGGGGCTTCTGGGCTGCATGAGCGGCCTGCACCAGCGCACACTCTTAGACGGCGACGACTTATTCACGGAATTCAAGGGCGCACTGACGGAGCAATACGTATGCCAGCAGTTAAAAACGATCGACGACCTTTGCATCTATTACTATACAAATGATCGCGGCTCC
>CAMTZV010000462.1 GCA_947086625.1 uncultured bacterium
TCATCGTAGCCGTGGGGCAAAAAGCGGTTGCCCGCGCGCACGTTGCCCTCCTCGCCGATGCTCACCGCCACCGACGCCAGATAGAGCTTTGCGCCGATGTAATCGCCCGCGTCCAATATGCGGATTTTCCCCTCGTTCTCGTACAGATAGTAGGAGAGCTTTCCGTCGCCGCCGTGCCCGGGCTTTACAAAGTCAAAGACGCTTACACCCGCCTCGTCCGTGCGCTGTGCGATGAGCGCGAACGTGTCCGTCACCACATGTGAGACCGGAAGCTTTAGCTCCTGCCGGTCGTAGCCGTAGATCTCACCGAGGTAAAACTGCCGCATCATCGCCTCGTTGTAGAGGACGACGCGCACCGCGTCCCGCACGCGCCCCGGCGCAAAGCCGAAGCGCTCCCGGTCAAACACAAACCGGTGCTCCCCGTAGGCTTCCCGCTCCCGCTCAAAAAAACGTCCGCGCGCCGTCCCGTCTGCCGGACATTCCTCGTAGACGTAGTAGGAGCCGCCCTTCTCCTCCCGCACGAACACGCGCACATAGCCCTCCTCGAGCATGACGCTTTTGAGCTGCACGTCGGACGCCTTCTGGAAGGAATGCGCGATGGCGAGCGTCTCCTTCTGGCGCGCCGGAAACAAAAAACCGGAGATGTGTAAAAGCTGCGGCGTCAGGTCATAGCTGCTCTTTTCCAGCACGATACGCCAGACGTAGCCCGAGATGCCCTGCGCGTCCTCGCAGCGCACCGCCTCCTCCATCGGCTGGCGCACGTGCAGCTGTCCGCTCGTGAGAAACGCGTGCGTCTCATCCTGCGCCTCCATCTCCACAAACCCGCCCGCGCAGTACGCCTCAAAGCGCAGGGAGGCAAACGCCGGCTCTGCAGCGTCCCCGAAGGCCGTGCGCCGCTCGTCCTCCTTCACGTTTACATAGATGCAGCCGCTCTCCCCGGGAAGCAGGGGCTTATCCAGCACGAGGTAGAGCGCGGCGCCCTCCCCGCATGTTTTCCCGAACGGCAGCGCCGGACGCGCCATATCCTGATCGCGCAGAAAGCTCAAATCCCGCACGCCCTCCTCGTCCTCTGCATATACGCCCACGATATGGCTCGCCGTCATCGTCCGGGAGAGCGTCGTCTCAAAGCTGATATTCCCGACGTAAAACCGCTGGTCGGCGGGAATGACGATATCCTCCGTCAGGCCCTGCGGCTCGATGAGCACCTGCGCGCAGGCGCTCTTTTTCGGCGTGTAGCCGAGCAGCTCCAGCAGCGCCGCGCGCACGGACTGCGGCACCTCGTTCAGCTCATTCTGCTGCAAAATCTGGAACGCCGAAAAGTTTTCCAGAATCGTGATGCCCGGGTCGGACGGGTTAAAGTTCGTCCACTCGCTCGAATAGATCGGGATTTTGCCGTATATTTCTTCCATCAGACCCTCAAAGGTCTTGTCCGCTATCATTCTCGGATTTAACATATGTTCTCCCCAAATGTTTAAGCCTGCCACTCGCTGAAATGAATCCTGTGCCTTCCGCCCGTCACGATGACGAACGGGTTGCCCCGCATCTGCTCCAGCCCCGTCTCATGGCTGCCCGACGCGTCGCTGTAGCGCGCCGTCGCCATCATCCGGCGCAGAAACGCCTGTTTTTTCTCCATGTTTAAACGCAGCTCCAGCTGTGAAAGCGACACCATCTGCCCGATCTCCCAGCGGGTATTTTTGACCGGGTTTAAGTAATCGTCGAGCGCGCGCACGAGATGCCCCTGCACCTGGAAGCTGTCGTCCGTCTGCAGCACGTCCATCCACGCCTCAACCGACACCCGCACAAACGTCGGCTCCACGATAAAAAGCTTTTCCGGCTCCACCGACAGCTCGCACGTATCCAGAAGATGCGCAAGCAGCCGCTCCCGCAAATGAATGAACGAAAACGGGCCGTCCGCAAAATCCTTCATGAGCACCACGAGGCTGATCGCCGACGGGTCGTGCGTCCCGTCCTTCTTCTGCCCGACCACGGCCTTTACCTGCAAAATGCCGGAGGAAAAGCCGAGCAAGGCCCGCTCGTAATCGACCTGCGTGACGAGCCGTCCCCTGCCGTTTAAAAGCGCCGTGCCCCGGCGCAGCGCGCCCTCCATCGTCTCCATGTTTCTGCCGCCGTACGCGCGGATCGGGTTTTTGATCTCGTCCACAAACAGAATGTTTGCCGCGCTCTCGCTGATCTGTCCGGCGCCAAGGTTCGCCTGCTCGCCGTTGCAGCAGGAGATGCGCACCCGAAACGCCACACCCTCCGTGGCGCGCGGAATCCGCACATGCACGCCGTCGCCAAAGTGCAGGCGGTTGTTCATGCGGTCGACGACAAAATGCCGGTCGAGTGCCTGCGAGCGGTCAAAGTTGTCGACCTCGCGCCAGCGCACGTAAAACTGCTCGATGTCGCCCAGAAAGTTGTACTGCGCGTAGGTGATGGCGGGATAGGCGGCAAGGAGCGCACGTTTTGCCTGCTCGCTGTGAAGCTCCGTCTCGTTGACCCACACCTCCACCGCAAGTATGTTTTTCGCGTTGAGCGCAAAGCTCATGTCCGGCTCCACCGCGTCGATGTAGTAGTCGTCAAACTCCATCGTCTCGACGTTGTCGACCTCCGCCACGTTTAGCTCGATGCCAAGCACCCGCGGCAGCATCTGCTCCTGCGGCTCACCGGGCCTTCGCTCCCTGCACACCTTCAGCCAGTATCCGCTGATCCC
>CAMTZV010000463.1 GCA_947086625.1 uncultured bacterium
ATTTTTCAAGCTGTAGCATCACTGGCAAGTAAGAACGGAACTGGCATCGTACCAGTTCCGTTTTTTATCAAGCGAGAGCGTGTCTTGATGGAACGGTTCCCGTTACTTTTCAAGTGGCGTGACTTTTCATATTACTGTTGCATATGATAAAATAATTCTTTCTGTCAAAGGATTTCGTATGGAACGTGTACGAAAATTGATTCATACAAATATCCCTCACGATGAGGGATATTTTGGCGCCGGTTCAACAGTCGCGATCCTGGATACCGGGATGGTGCCGCATGTGGATTTCAAAAACCGTGTGATGGAGTTTCACGATTTTGTAAACGGGCGTGTCGGCATGTACGATGACAACGGGCATGGCACGCACCTGGCGGGCATCATCGGCGGCAGCGGGACGCTGGGGAAAGGCAGATATATGGGTGTCGCGCCGGACTGCCAGTATATGGTTTTAAAGGTATTGGACTCAATGGGAAACGGAGATATCGAGGCGATGCTGCGCGCAGTGGACTGGATCCTGAAGGATCGGGCGCAGCGCCATATCCGCTTTTTGAATATTTCAATCGGTATGATGCCGCATACAAGGCACAGAGAGCAGCAGGAGCTGATCGATGCGGTGAAAGCGCTCTGGGAAAGGGGCATCTGCGTCGTGGCGGCCTCCGGAAACAACGGGCCGGGCGCGTCAAGCGTGACGGTTCCCGGCAGTATCCCGGAGCTGATCACGGTGGGGAGCCTTGACGACGACGACCGCGTACTGTTAAAGGGAAATATGAACCTCGGCTACAGCGGGCGGGGGCCGACGGATATCTGTGTTACAAAGCCGGAAATCTTAGCGCCCGGCACGCGCATTGTAAGCTGCGGCAGCCATGGCGGATATGTGAGTAAAAGCGGCACGTCGATGGCGACTGCGGTCGTCACCGGGGGGCTTGCCGTGCTCGGTGAGATTTATCCGAATTTCTCGCCCTCGGACCTCAAGCTGTTTTTGTACAGCAAGCTTCACCGGAAAAAAGGAAAGCCGGGCTGGGGAAGCTTTGATTTTGCGGCGCTAATGTGATATGATACTGTTCATAGCCTGGCTATGGGCAATATCACGAATAAAAGAAGGACTACAAAGAGATGAAACGGATCTTTAAATTTCTAACCGGACGCTTATGCATTATCGGAGTCATGATCCTGATACAGGTCACATGGATCGTATTGTTTCTTCTGGACGTGAGCAGACGCTATTATTTTGTGTCGATCGTCCTGAACCTGATCGCACTGGCGCTGGCGTTTTCCATCGTGAGGCAGTGGACAAATCCGTCCTCCAAGCTGTCGTGGTGCTTTGTCATTATGGCAGTGCCGATCGTAGGCGTGCCGCTGTATCTGATTTTCGGGCGCCCGGGGCTGACCCGCGGCACACGGCGGCGCATGGATGCGGTCAATGCGAGGGTGGAGCCGTATCTGAAAAAGAACGATGCGCTCAGCGATCATCTGAAGCAGGAGCATGTGGAGGCGGCGCTCCAGACAGAATATATATGGAATGTTTCGCACAATCCGGTCTGCGACCACACGACGAGCCGCTATTTCCCGTGCGGCGAGGAGCTTTTTGAGGCGATGATGTCAGATATCCGGAAAGCAAAGCAGTATATCTTTCTCGAATTTTTTATATGGGATCAGGGCTATATGTACGATACGCTTGTGGAGGAGCTGGCAAAAAAGGCTGCCGTCGGTGTGGATGTGCGTATGATCTACGATGATTTTGGCTGTATCAGTACGATGCCGCCGCATTTTTACCGCAGCTTACAGGAGAAGGGCATCAAGTGCGCAGCCTTTAACCCGGCCCGCCCGGTCATGGCGATCATCATGAACCACCGGGATCACCGCAAGATCCTGGTGGTGGACGGCAAGGTCGGCTATACCGGCGGCGCGAACATCGCGGACGAATACATCAACCGCATCGAGCGTTTCGGCTATTGGAAGGATACGGGCATCCGGCTCGAGGGCGCGGCGGTCTGGAGCTTTGCCGTTATGTTTCTGGAAATGTGGGATTTTATCGTGGACAGTGAGGAGCCGTATGAAAAATACATGCCAGAGCGCGCGTTTGTGGAGTCGGTTCCGACCGAGGGGTACGTGCAGCCCTATGGCGACACGCCCCTCGACAACGAGAACGTCGGTGAAAACGTCTATCTGAATATGATTTGCCACGCAACGAGGTATGTCTACATTTATACGCCTTATCTGATTCTGGATCAGGAAATGATCGTTACGCTGTGCAATGCGGCAAAGTGCGGCGTGGACGTGCGCATTGTGACACCGGGCATCCCGGATAAAAAAATGGTGTATATGCTCACGCGGGCGCACTACGCAAAGCTGCTGGAAAACGGCGTGCGCATTTACGAGTATACGCCGGGCTTTCTGCACGCGAAGTGCTTTGTGTGTGACGACAAATATGCCACGGTCGGCAGCATCAACCTGGATTACCGCAGTCTCTACCTTCACTTTGAGTGCGGAGTGTTTCTGTATCAGACACCTTCGGTGGCGGAGGTGTTAGCAGATATGCAGCAGACGTTTTCGGTGTCACGGGAGGTGACGCCCGCGGACTGCCATAAGAAGCACCCGCTGGGCACAAGTCTGATTCATGCGCTGCTGCGGCTGGCGGCGCCGCTTCTCTAGCGGAAATATGTTTTTGCCGCTTTGATAAAGTAATATT
>CAMTZV010000464.1 GCA_947086625.1 uncultured bacterium
AGCACGGGCTGCGGGAGCTGTTCGAGCAGATTATGTCGTCGAGCCGCAAGAGACAGTACCAGCTCATGACGGAGAAGGGCCGCTCGGAGGACTTTGGATTTGCCGAGATCCCGGCCCTGCAGACGGAGGGTGCGCGCATTGTTTATCAGGGCGTGGAGGGCGCTTACGCGCATCTGGCGCTGGAGGCATATTTTGGAAAGGACGTGGCGCGCTTCCACGTGGATACATGGCGTGCCGCGATGGAGGCGCTAAAGAGCGGCGAGGCGGACTATGCGGTGCTTCCGTTTGAGAATTCCTCCGCGGGTATCGTCGAGGAAAATTACGATCTTTTGAAGGAGTACGGATATTCGATTGTCGGAGAGCAGAAAATAAAGGTGAACCACTGCATTCTGGGCGTGGAGGGCGCGAGCTTAAGCAGCATTCAAAAAATTTACTCGCATCCGCAGGCGCTTGCGCAGTGCGCGAAGATTCTGGAAGCGCATCCCGGGTGGGAGCAGATCCCGGTATTAAACACGGCACTGGCTGCGAAAAAGGTGCAGGACGAGGCGGACGTGACCCAGGCCGCCATCGCCAGCAGCCTGACGAGCGAGCTTTACGGGCTTCATATTTTATCCGAGGGCGTTCAGGACAGCCGTTTGAACGAGACGCGCTTCATCATCGTCTCGAAGAAAAGCGAGTATGTGGCGGGCGCGGGAAAGATCAGTATCTGCGTACAGCTCAAGCACGAGTCCGGTGCGCTCTACCATGCGCTTGGTCACTTTATCTACAATGGTCTCAACATGACGCGCATCGAGTCTTCGCCGATCCAGGGGCGTTACTGGGAGTACCAGTTTTTCATCGATTTCGACGGCAATTTACAGGATGGCGCCGTGCAGAACGCGCTTGTTGGCTTAAGGGAAGAGACACTGGACTTAAAGATTTTTGGAAATTATTAAGTTTATTAAGTTGAAGGAGATATGACACATATGGGAGTGACTACGTTTGCCGCAATTTATATCGGCTCCTATGAGGTAAGCTTAAAGGTATTTGAGATTTCGGGAAAAAGGAATATCCGTACGGTCGATTTTGTGAAAAGCCGCGTGGAGCTGGGAAAGGATGCGTTTCACGGAGCGCCCATCGGCTATGAGCTGGTGGACGGGATCTGCGACGTGCTGCACGAGTTTTCCCGCATTATGGAGGGCTACCGGGTGGACGACTACGCCGCGTGCTCCGGCCCGGTACTGCAGAGCGCCTCGAACTGCCTTTTCATTCTGGATCAGATCGAGCGGCGCACGGGCATCCGCTTAAGCCTGCTCGACAATTCGGCACACCGCTTTTTGTCGTATAAATGTGTCTCTTCCAAGCCGGAGTTTGACCGGATGATACAGGAGAGCGCCGCGGTCGTAAATGTGGGCGGCGGCGAGCTTCAGATCACACTCTTTGTGCACGGAGAGGTGCTCACGACCCAGCATCTTGTGCTCGGGACGATGCGTCTGGCGCAGCTTTTTGCAGATGCAAACGTTCGGCTCGATCACGCGAAGCGGCAGATGAAGGAGCTCGTGGACAAGGAGATGGAGGTCTTCAAGGCGCAGTATTACCAGAATCGCACGATCAAGTATCTGATCTTAACCGGGGATTACAGCCTTGAGGTTATGCGCCGCATGGATAAAAATCTGGACAATACGACCGTCGATGCGGGTAAATTTTCCGGCTACTTAAAGCGGCTTGAAAAGAAGGAGAGCGCCCAGATCGCGGAGGCGCTAAACCTCCCCGACGAAACGGACGCGCTGATTGTTCCCTCGCTCATTTTGTACCGCCGTATCGTGGAGACGCTTGCGGCGGACGCGATCTGGGTGCCCGGTATCGATATCAGCGACGGCATCGTCTACGATTACGCCCTGGCGCACCGCTATGTGAAGCCGGTGCACGACTTTGACCGGGATGTTGTTTCCGCCGCACATTCCCTTTCCAGACGTTACATGAGCTATTCCCCGCACATCGACGCGCTGGTGGAGATGAGCAGCCTCATCTATGACGCGATGAAAAAGGTGCACGGGATGGGAAAGCGGGAAAAGCTGTTGCTGCAGACAGCGGCGATCCTGCACGACTGCGGAAAGTACGTGAGCTTTGCAAACGCTCCGGAATGCGCCTACGATATCATTTTATCGTCCGAGATCATGGGGCTTTCCCAGAGGGACCGCGAGATCGTGGCGAACATCGTCAAGTACAACACGTATCCGCTTGACGGCTACGACAAGCTGCGCGACGTGCTCGACCAGGAGGGATATCTGACTGTCGCAAAATGCGCGGCGATCCTGCGTGTGGCAAACGCGATGGACCGCAGCCATAAGCAGAAGTTTAAAAATGTACGCGCGGTGCTTAAGGGCAAGCAGCTGATTATCTCCATCGAGACAGAGGACGGCATGATGCTCGAAAAGACGATGTTTGGCGCGAAAGCGGGTATGTTTGAGGATGTGTTCAGTATCAAGCCCGTCATTCGGGAGAAAAAAATATATTTATAAAAATAGACAGATAAGCAGGTGGTGTGCATATGGAAAAAGAGAATGCGATTGATTATGCAAGTGCAAAATATTATGAAAACCGTGAGCTGAGCTGGTTAAAGTTTAACCATCGCGTGCTGGCCGAGGCGCGGGACAAATCGATCCCGCTTTTGGAGCGCGCAAAGTTTGTCAGCATCACGTCTTCCAAT
>CAMTZV010000465.1 GCA_947086625.1 uncultured bacterium
GTGGTCAAACAAGGCGAGCACGTTGATACCGCGTGCCCGCTTTGCGCCCGCAAGCGCATACAGCAGCGCGTCCACCGAGGTGAGGTCGTCGAGACGCGGCGCCTGATAAAACGCGCCGTCCTGACCGATGAGACAGCCCTCTTCCGCATTGTAGAGGTTCAGCTCATAATCTAAAATGTCCTCCGGCGCGGCGTCCAGCCGCTCACCGAGCAGCCGCAGAAACAGCCCTTCGCCGGCATCCCCGCCGCCCACTCCAAAGAGCGGCAGCATATGGCTCTGCTTTTTCAGCTCCATGCCCTTGTTCATCTCGTGCTGTAAGTGCACCGCGACGTTTGGAATCGTAAAGAGCGTGTCTTTCAGATCCAGCAGGCGCACCTTCGGCGCAAACAGCTCCTTCCCGCGCAGCACCACTTTGCCCGCTGCGGACAGCGGACGGTCGAGCCAGCTCATGTGATTGACGCCGCCGTAGCCCTCCACATTCAGCCGCACGTAGCCGTCCTTTGCAAGCTCCGGCCTCGGCTTGATGCGAAAGCCCGGGAAATCCCCGTGCGCCGCCCCGATGCGGAAGCCGTCTGCCGCCTCCGCCTCTTCGCCGATGCGAAAGGCAATCAGGCACGAACCGTAAAATGACACGTAGTAGCTCCCGCCCCGTACAGGCTTCCATGCCTCCCCGAAAGAAAGCTCCTCAAAGCCCGCCGCTGCAAGGCGCGCCTTCGCCGCATCGACGGTGTGATACGGAGATACCGCCTCTCCGATCAGTGCCGCGAGACGCCCGGGAAGCAGCTCGTGCGCTGCCTCCCTCTGCCCCTGCTTCTCCTGCCGTAACGCCGCCCGCTCAAATGTCTGCTCCATCGGCTACTCCTCGTAGCGCCCGGACTGGAACACAACCGGGAGAAGATGCGCCACCGCGCGCTTCAGCTCCTCCATCGTCAGACTTCCGTCCGCAAGCGCCTGCTTGATATTCTCATGGTCATTTAAAATACCCGGCATAATGAGGTCGTTTCCGGCACGGATACAGCCGGACGCCGTGCAGTCCTCCCCATAATGAGTCGTCGTCCAGTCCGTCATGATGACGCCCGTAAAGCCCCACTCGTCCCGCGCGACCTTTGTGCACAGATCGTAATTGTTCGCCGCATGAACGCCGTTGATCAGATTGTAGCTCGTCATAATCGAGAGCGGCTGACGCTCCACCACCGCATACTCAAAGCCTCTGAGATAGATCTCGCGCAGCGCGCGCTCGGAGAGCACACTGTCGGAGCCCATGCGGTTATCCTCCTGATTGTTGCAGGCAAAGTGCTTGATCGTCGTGCCGACGCCGCCCTGATCCTGCACGCCCTTTGTCATCGCCCCTGCCAGCCGTCCGGAGAGCAGCGGATCCTCCGAGTAGTATTCAAAATTGCGCCCGCAGAGCGGATTCCGGTGGATATTCATGCCCGGAGCGAGCCAGAGCGTCACGCCAAATTCCTTTAGCTCCTCCGCCACCGCCTTTCCAACCTCCTCCAGCAGCTGCAGATCCCAGCTCTGTGCAAGCTGCGAGCCGACCGGAAACGCCGTGCAGAACTGATAGCGTGCCTCTCCCTCCGGCTGATCGCCGCGATAGAGACAGCCGTCCTCAAAATTCATCGCCAGCGGGACATCCTGCATCGCGCCGTCTTTTACATAGTAGGTTTTTGTAAGGCGAAGACCCGCTGGGCCGTCCGCCAGCACGATCGACGCGATGCCCTTTTCTTCCGCGCACGCGCTCGTCTGCGCCGCAGAGCCGGGCACGATGTTTCCGGCAGAGCCAAGCGCCCCCTGAGGCTTTCCTGTCTCCCCGGTCACGAGCTTTATCATCTGCTCTGTCGAGAGCGCTTCGACCTCCTCCCGGATCTCAGGCGAAATCCGTCTGTCCTCCCTGCCGTAATTCACATAATGGCGAATTAAGAGCATCTCGGTTGGAACGACAATCGCCGGATTTTTATACACCGAGCCGTGCCACTCGGCGCGCCGCGCGAGCACGCGCTCCCGCGGGCATTCCAGCTCTTTGATATGCTCCTTTGGCGGACAGATATTTTCGGTCTTTGTGAGCAGGATGTGCTTTGTCAGCTCCACGGATGCCGAAAACTTTGCGTGATCCAGGCTGTTGCCCATGAAAAATCCGTAGGTGCCGCAGTCCATCTGCCAGCCCGGCTCCTTCTCGCTGTAGGAGGTAAGCGCATAGATTGGAATGACGATCTCCACGTCCTCGAATTTGCCCGGCGCGATCTCCCCGGTCTTCGCGAAGCCGACCAGACGCCGGTACTCCTTGAGCACATTTTTCTGCGGGCAGGACACGTACACCTGCACGACCTCCCTGCCGCTCACGCTGCCTGTATTTGTCACCTCCACCACGATACGCACCGATGCCCACCTGGAGTTTGGCCGCACAAAGCTCAGATGCACCATGCGCAGTGCAAAGCTCGTATAGGAAAGTCCGAAGCCAAAGCTGTAACGCACCGGAACCTCGAAGGTGTCAAAATAGCGATAGCCAACGTAAATGCCCTCCCCGTAGCGCTCCTTTGCGGTGTCGCCGCTTCTGTAGGAAAAGGTGTCCGCATTCGGATAATCCTCGTAGCGGTACGGCCAGCTGTCCGCCAGCTTCGCGCTCGGCGTCACGGCGCCGCTCACGATATCCGCAAAGGCGCGGCCCGCCTCCATGCCCGGCTG
>CAMTZV010000466.1 GCA_947086625.1 uncultured bacterium
TCCATGGATTCCAACCGAATCCCGGTCACCATCGACATGGTTCCTCAAGATCTGAAAGACGCGTTTGTGGCGATCGAGGACGCCCGCTTTTATGACCACAACGGAATCGACATTAAGGGTATCATCCGCGCCGGCATGATGGGTATCAAAAACCGGCATTTTTCCGAAGGAGCCAGCACCATCACGCAGCAGCTCCTCAAAAATAACGTCTTCACAGACTGGACCAGTGAAGATTCCATGGCGGATAAATTCAAAAGAAAGTTTCAGGAGCAATACCTGGCCCTGGAGCTTGAGAAGGTCATGGACAAAGAGACTATCCTCATCAACTATATGAACACCATAAACCTGGGGCAGAATACGCTCGGTGTGGAGGCCGCGTCCAGACGTTATTTCGGAAAGCATGTGAACGAGCTCACGCTCTCCGAGTGCGCCGTCATCGCGGGCATCACACAGAACCCTTCCCGCTTTAACCCCATCACGCACCCGGAGAAAAATGCGGAACGCCGGGAAAAGGTGCTGAACAATATGCTGGATCAGGGTTATATTACAAATGAGGAGTATGAGGAAGCCCTTGCCGACGACGTTTATTCCCGCATTCAGATTGCCGACACCGAAAATGAAGACAACGCCATCAATACATACTTTGTGGATGCGCTGACGGACGACGTTATGGAAGATCTGATTGCCGCAGGTTATAACGAGACGCAGGCCTACACCCTGCTTTACAGCGGCGGCCTGAAAATTTATTCCACGCAGGATCCGAAAATTCAGGCAATCTGCGACAGCGCCTTTGCGGATGAAAGCAATTTCCCCGCCAATACCAAATGGTATCTGAACTACGAACTGACCATTGACCGTGCAAACGGAGACAGGGAAAATATCAGCACGGAAATGTTTCGCAGCTACTGGAGGGAAAACCGTTCCTCCAGCTACAATCTGATCTATGCCTCTCAGGAGGAGGCCTATCAGGATATCGAAGCCTACAAAGCGGATGTGATGGGCTCGGGCGACGAGGTCTACGGCGAAAATGTCAGCCTGACGCCCCAGCCTCAGGTTTCACTGGTTGTGGAAGACCAGAAAACAGGTTGTATCGTCGCCATGGAAGGGGGACGCGGCGCAAAAACCGCCAGCCGTACCCTGAACCGCGCCACCGACACCATGAGGCAGCCCGGTTCTACCTTCAAGATCGTGTCTTCCTATGCGCCGGCGCTTGACAGCGCGGGTCTGACACTGGCCACGGTGATAAACGACGCGCCCTTTAACTATGCAGGCGGACGTCCGGTAGCCAACTGGTACGTCGAACAATACAGGGGACTTTCCTCCCTGCGGGACGGCATCCGCGATTCCATGAATATCGTAACCGTAAAGACATTAACCCTGATCACGCCGCAACTTGGCTTTGATTATCTGAAAAGCTTCGGCTTTACCACGCTGGCGGAACGCGAGGAAATCAACGGAGAAATTTACTCCGATATCCAGCAGACCACCGCCCTGGGCGGTCTCACCCATGGCGTGACAAACGAGGAGTTAAACGCCGCTTATGCCTGCATCGCAAACGGCGGCACTTACATTAAACCAAAGCTTTACACACAGGTACTGGATCACGACGGAAATATCATTCTGGACAATACCACACCCCAGTCGAAGCAGGTCATAAAGGAAACCACTGCTTTTCTGCTGACGGACGCCATGGTGGACGTTGTCACCAGCGGCACCGGCGGCGCCGTAAACTTCGGCAACATGGCGATTGCGGGAAAGACAGGAACCACCTCCGACTATAACGACGTATGGTTTTCAGGTTATACGCCATACTATACCGCCACCACCTGGGCCGGTTTCGACAATAACGTGAAGCTTTCGGGCGAAGAGAAGAATCTGGCAAAAAAAATGTGGCGCGCCGTAATGTCCCAGATCCACGAGGAGCTTCCCAGCGAGTCTTTCAGCGTTCCCTCCGGCATTGTGACGGCAACCGTCTGCTCACGCTCCGGGAAACAACCTATCGCAGGCCTCTGCGACGGTACGCTGCGCACAGAATACTTCTCGGAGGGCACCATTCCCGCCGAAACCTGCGACGTGCATTATGCAGGTCAGATTTGCCAGTACAGCAATCTTCCGGCACGTGAGTTCTGCCCCTTCAAGATAGAAGGCGTGATCGAGCTGACGCCGGTTGAACCCGCAGCCCTGCAAAGCGGTTCTCCCAACTACGTCGCTCCGGCTCCTGCCACCGAAGAAGTTGTGAACGAGGATGGCTCTGTCAGCACAGTTCCTGCGCCTCAGACCAATCTGTGTCCTCACGACGAAGCTTTTTTTGCCACACCGGGATACGAAGGTATCATCGAAGCCCAGCGGGCCGAGATTGCACAGAGAAACGCTGAGGCCGCAGCGGCAGCCGCAGCCGCGGCAGCACAAGCAGGCGAACAGCCTCCTGCAGAGCAGCCGCCCGCAGAACAACCGCCCGCTCAATAAATAAAGCAACAAAAAATGGAGAGTGCCTGCTCTCCATTTTTATTGTGCGCCGATCATTCAGCTTCCCCTAGTCTGCTTTACCCTTAACCTGCTTTAGATTCCCCTAACCTGCTTTATCTTCTCTTCCAAATCCTCGATACCTGCCTTCGCATTACTGATTGCCCGGCAAAATTCATCGAAGTCTTCGTCCGGCTCCTGTCCGTGGTTCTCAT
>CAMTZV010000467.1 GCA_947086625.1 uncultured bacterium
GGGCCTCCCGCAAGGTCGGAAAGCAGCGCTACGCCCGAAAAGAGGCTCATTCCGATGAGCATAAGCGGCGGGCAGACGACAAACAGAACGCCCGAAATCCGAAACAGCGCCGACGTTTTCAGACGCGTAAACGGCAGCGCCAGCAAAAATATCATCGCGTAAGCCGGCAGAACGACGGCAAACGGTCCGTTCAGCATAAGAATCAGATAGCCCGCAAGATCGAGAAACACGCTGCGCGCAAGCACCCTTGTCCTGACCGTCCTCGCGCCGGCCTTCCTGCGCTCCATCCCGTTCATCAGAAGCGTGTAGGAAATTCCCGAGCAGAGCATAAACAGAATCATCGTGTTTCCGGATACGAAGGCGTTCCTCCCGTTTAACGCGAAATGCTGTATATACATCCCCACAACCGCCAGCCCTCTGGCCGCATCCAGCGCGAGCAGCCGCCCGCCTGCGCTTTTTTCCTTTTGTTCGATTTGTTCCATCTTGTTTAACATAAAAAATTCCTCCTTGTGGCATACACTCTACCACACCGGAGGAGCTTTTTGCCGATTTCGTCCTCTCCCGCCTGCGTCTGTCCCCAGTTCTGCTGTCCGCACTGCATTTCAGGACAAACGAGCGCTTTTGGGGATATCGTCATTTCATAAAACGGAAAAATCTGGTATACTGTGAAAAATGATCGGGAGGGAATGGCATGATTCGAATTATCGTATGTGACGACGACCTGTTTACGTTAAAGCTGTCTGAAAAGCTGCTTAAACAGGCGATCCTTGAAAGCCGGGCCGACGCCGCCGTCGTCTGCCTCGCGTCTGCCGGAAGCGAGCTGTTAAATTATATCCGTCATACACAGGAATCCTGTCTCTATTTTCTGGATTTTGACTTTGGAAAAAAAGAACGAAACGGCATCGATCTGGCGCGCCGCATCTACGAGAACGACCATGACGCAAAGCTCGTATTTGTCACCAGCCATACGGACAGGGGACTTGATATCTTAAAGAGCGGGATACAGGCGTTTGGATTTATCGAAAAAGACCCGGATCCAAAAAAGATGGTACGGGCATATATAAAATATCTGAACATGCTGGAACAGTCCGACACGCAGACGACGGACGGCCCCTGCATACAATTACCGCTCGGCATCGACGAGACGGCAACGCTGCCCCTCGCCGAAATCTCCTATGTGGATTCCGTCAAGACGGTCGCGCACTCCATCTGCTATCACACCTTCGACGGCTCCGAGATCACAGTCCGGGACACGATCGAGCACGCGCTCCTGCTTTTAGGGGACGGCTTCGTCCGCTGCCATCGCTCCGTGATTATCAACGGACGCCATCTGATCGCGGTGAAGGGCAATACGCTAAAGCTGTCGAACGGCATCACCCTTCCCCTCTCCTTAAGCCGGAAAAAGGAAGTTCTCGCTCACTACCACGCAAAGGAGCAGCTCTATGATTGATATTTTTATGGAAGGCCCTTTCTTAAGCAGATCAGACCTGCTGCTTGGCACCGCACAGGAAGTGGGTATTTATTTCTTACATTATATCATTACGCTTGCCGTGCTTCATTGCATCCGAAAAATTCCCATGCCGCGGCTCATGCACGGTCTGTCCGTCTCTTTTTGCATCGTACAGGCTCTCGCCGTATATCGCTGTGAATTGAAATCGGAGTTTGTTTTTTCGCTCTGTCTGGCACTCCTTGGCGCGGGGCAGCTTTTTTTGCTGCGGCTGGTCAATCTCTCTCTGACGGACTATGCCTGTTTTTTCTCCCTGATGCTTTTCCCCGGCAGGCTGTTCAACACAACCTCCGCCCTGCTCGGCAATTTATGGCTCCTCTGGCTTCCCTTCTGCGCGGTATATACCGTCATGAAATTTCACTGCAACAGCCTGCGCGGAAACCATTTTTTCAGCTATTTTTGCTTTATCCTTTTATCGCTTTCCGTCCATGCTTACGATCTCGCATGCCTCTTTGTACCGGCTGCCATCTCCGGCTACGGCGCGTACCGGGGACTTTGCCTGGCATGTACCGCCGCCTGCACGCTTGTCGTACTTTTGCTCATCACAGATCTGATTCGCAGGCTCTTCCGCGAAAAGCTGCTGCAATTAAACCGGTTCGGGAAAAAATATCCGGACATCGAGCGCTATTTTCCGTGCCTGAGCCTGATCGTTCTGTGCCTGTTTACAGCGTTCACTCTGCCCTTTTCCTTTTTGCAGCTCCACAACAGGCTGAACATGCTGCTGATCCCGTTTCTGTGCATCCTTTTTTTATGGGCGCAGCTCCCGTTTCTTTCCCTGCTCTACCGGGCGGCATTTTATAAGGACAGCGCTACCTTCCACGCATGGGAGGCAAAAAGCCTCGCGTCCTACTACCGGGATCTCTCGGCAAGCCTGACCACCATGCAGGAAATACGGCACGATATGAAAAATATATTTTTTACGATGGGGGCTTACGTGGATCGCAGCGACGATGACGAGATGAAGCATTTTTTCTGGAATAACATTTATCCGTACTCCCTGAAAACGATACGGAACAACGAGCTGCTCTCCCGGCTGTACCAGATCCCGGTTGAATCATTACAGGCTTTTTTGCACTTAAAGCTCTCGCAGGCCCTGCTGCAAAAAACAGCGGTGCAGCTGGAAATCCAGATTGTCCCGGAGCAGTTTGAGACCGTGATCGACT
>CAMTZV010000468.1 GCA_947086625.1 uncultured bacterium
AGACACCGGACTTTTTCCCAGTGACAAGCCCGTACGTATTTACGCTCGCGATCGAGGATTTGCTGCTGCGAAAGGTCGGCAGCTTTCCGTTTGAGGTGATTGCGGTCAGGAAAAACTGCCCGTCGATGGGGATGGACTTTTGGTAGCAGGTGAGCAGGACAAAGGGGATCGTGCTGGCGGCGTCCACGGTGCGCGTCTGGGGAGAGAGCAGCGCGAACGCCAGCAGCAGCGCCAGAAACCGCTTTGCGGAATGCCCCGCTAAATGTCCGGCAGAATGCTCCTGAATCGAATGCTTTTGAATCGAATGTCCCTTCATGAAATGTCTCATGAAATGTCTCATAGAATGTCTCATAGAATGTTTCATAGAATGTTTCATAGAAATGCCTCCTTTTTGAAATGATTGAAAATGAATGATAATGATTGAAAAATGATTGAAACAGATATTTTGCGGATGTTCCCGAAATTCCTTTTTGACTGGCTGGGTTTAGCATAGCATCTGTCTGTGTAAATGTAAATTAGAAAAAACGCTGAAATAAATTTTTCCCGTATGTGCAGGATGTACAAAATCCGATGGACTTTTTGCACATTTTGTTGTATGCTAAAGAGGATGGGAAGTGGAAATATGCGGGAAATGGAGTTTAAAATGGAGCGCACCGGGCTGGTGCGGGAGGGCGACGTGCTTCCGGTCACGGAGGGAAGGCTGCCCAATTCCTATTATTATACGCTTGGAAACGCCTATGCGATGTCTGCAAATTTCAGTTTTCAGGAGCGGCTTGTGAGCACGCAGGGCGTGGTAAAGGAGATTAAAAAGACGCCGAAGGGATTTTTTGTCACGGTGCAGTTTGACGAATAAACGGCAGCGCGGGCGGCGGTTTTGTGCCCGGGCGAGGATAAGGGGAGAGCTTGCGGGGATGGATGCACTCTATACGATTTACATACAGACGGCGGAACAAATGCAGATGCTTGATATTACCGGGGAGGTTCAGCGGCTGGCGGCGGACAGCCAGACGGTTTCGGGTATTTGCACGTTGTTTGTGCCTCACACAACTGCGGGGCTTTTGATTTCGGAAAACCGCGATCCATATCTGGCCGGTGATTTTTTCCGGGCATTCGGGCAGCTGGCAGGGGATGCGGGGAATTACAGAAGTCTGGAAAACAATTTTCTGGCGTTTCTGTTCGCCGGTCTGGTGGGCGTTTCGCAGACGATTCCGGTGGAAAACGGGCGGCTGGCGCTGGGTGCGTGGCAGAGCATCTATCTGATGGAGTTTGACGGTGACAGGAGGCGCAAGGTGCGCGTCAAATTTATGGAAGACAAGTAACAGGTTTTATTGTATGATGGCAAATCAGGGCAAACAGACGACGGATCAGATTCTGGCGGAAAGCTTAAAGGAGCTGGTGCTGACAAAGCCGGTGGAGAAGATTACGATTAAGGAGATCACGGACAGGGCCGGCGTGATCCGTCCCACATTTTACAATCACTTTCAGGACAAATATGAGCTGATCGAGTGGATTATCCGCGCGGAGATCTTAGGGCCGACGCACCCGCTCATCAAAAACGGGCTGACGAATCAGGCGGTTTTGCTCGTGTTTACGAGCCTGCTGCGGGAGAAGGAGTTTTACAGCCGTCTGGGGCGCATGGGCGGGCCGATCCCGTTTGAGGATCTGGTCGTAAAATGCATCAAAGAAGTGCTTCTGGAGATCTTCTCGGAGCATCCGCGCAAAAAGAACGGGCGCTTCCCGTGGATGAACGTCGATATGCTGGCGGAGCACTACGCGCGTTCGATGTGCTATGCGGTGGAGGTGTGGATACGCCAGGGCATGAGCGTTCCGCCGCAGGAGATGGCGGACATGTACGAGTATCTCATGAGCCACTCGATGGAGCAGGCGATCGAAGAGTTTTGAAAGAGATTTTCAGCATCTGTAATAGTTCGGCCCGCGCCATTCGCATACCAGCCGCCGGGAGGCGGGGTGTTTCCGGACAAAGACTGTTTGAAAACGCCGGTGCTTGGCGAGGTATTTTCGAGCTTAGCACCGTTGCGTTTGAAATCAAGATTTGTCATTTATTCCCGGAGGGAATCAATGACCTGCTTGCGCATCAGCGCAATTCCTTGTAACGAAAGCGTGTCTTTGCCGGAAATACCCCACCTCCCGGCGGCGTGGCAATTACGTATGGTATACAAAGGAACCGTTTTGTATAGCGCAGCCCACAAAAAGAAAAAACTGTATAGTCCTCCTTGACAGCAAAAAAGGATTGAATATGGAAGCATTCAATTCTTTTTTTTATACTCTTTTTCAGATGAAACGCTACGGCAGATGCCGGGGCACAAAAAAGAAAGGGTAACAGGGAAGGCGACAAACCTGTTACAAAGGGTGAAAAAATATGAAGAAATTTGGAAAGGGAGTTGTCAGATGCCGGGTACTCATACTGATACTGTCCGTGGTGCTTCTCGTTCCCGCGGCGATCGGCTACTTCAACACGAGAGTGAACTACGACATCCTCTCCTACCTGCCGGATGAGATCGAGACGATGAAGGGGCAGGAGATCTTAAAGGATGACTTCGGCATCGGCGCGTTTTCACTTTGCGTCGTGCAGGGCATGGAAAACAAGGAAGTAAGCGCACTGGAAAGCAGGATCGCGGAAATTCCTCACGTGAAGAAGG
>CAMTZV010000469.1 GCA_947086625.1 uncultured bacterium
CCAAAAAGTAGCAGCCGCCGGACACGATGATCGCAAAAAACGTGGAGATGACCGCGCCCTTTCGGATCTGGCCCTCATTTTTGATCGCATAAAATTTCTGTACCATCTGCGGCAGCCCCCACGTGCCAAGCGACGTCAAAATGACAACGCCAAGGAGGTTGAGCGGGTCCGGCCCAAGAAAGGAGTTGAACACGCCGGGCGTCGTGGCAACCGTTTCGTCCGTCACGCGCGCAAGCCCGTCCAGCGCGCCCATCAGTCCGCCGTTCATCTTCAGCACCGCGCCAATGACCGCCACGATACCCACGAGCATGACGCAGCCCTGGATAAAGTCGTTGATCGCCGTCGCCATGTAGCCGCCCGCGATGACATAAATGCCGGTCAGCACCGCCATGATGATAATACACAGCTTAAAATCGATGTTAAACGCCATTCCGAACAGACGGGAAAGCCCGTTGTAAAGCGAAGCGGTATACGGAATGAGGAAAATAAACACGATGACCGACGCGCAGATTTTCAAAGCGTTGCTGTCAAAGCGCTTTCCGAAAAATTCCGGCATCGTCGCCGAGTCCAGATGCTGGGTCATGACACGGGTCCTGCGCCCTAAAACGACCCACGCGAGCAGCGAGCCGATCACCGCATTGCCAAGGCCGATCCACGTCGCCGCGATTCCGTATTTCCAGCCGAACTGACCGGCGTAACCGATAAACACGACCGCCGAAAAATAGGACGTCCCGTACGCAAAGGCGGTCAGCCACGGGCCGACGCTTCTGCCGCCAAGCACGAAGCCGTTGACGTCGGTCGCGTTTTTTCGGCAGTATAAACCGATCGCAACCATCACGCCAAAGAAAATGATGAGCATTAAAATTTTTGCAAACATAGCAATTCCCCTTTTCTTCTTTTTTCTCTTTTGTTTCCTTTTGTCTTACATCTCTTTTGCCGTTCTTCTATTCACCACGTTAAAGCGTTGCGGTTTAACGCTTTTACTGGCTAAAGTAGTTTACCATAAAATACAGCGGCTGTCAATGCAGCCGCCTCATTCTTTTGTCCCCTATCTATGCGGATAGTTGCCAATCTCCTGCCACAAATGCTCCACGGCAACGCCCAGAAGCGCCGTCAGCACGGCGGAGACCAGATAAACGCTCCGAAACAGGCCGATGAAGAGCAAAAGCAGCGCCACCAGAAGCGCATAGCCGCAGATATCACGCACGTCAACCGGCAGGACGCCGAGCGAGAGCTCCTCCCCCTGCCCGATGATTTTTTTAAAGACGAGCATCGCATAGTACAGATTATAGATCGGATATTCCCGGTCGCCCCCGCGAAAGCCCTTGACATGAATGCTGTCCCCATCGCGGACAATGACCCCCTCCAAAAGCTTCAGCGCCTTTTTTATGTATTTGCGCAGAGCCTTCCAGTCACGCTTTTTCGAAGAAGGATGCGCTTTATCCATCTGCAGCAGACTAAGGCTCGAGAGAATGATCAGGGTGAGCGGGAAGCGCTCAAACATCTTCCGCCGCAGCGCCGTCTGCTCCTTCGCGTCAGCGTCGTTTATGGATTTCTGCGAGACCGTGATCTCAAATTCCTCAAAGCATTCCTCCCGTGTGAGGAAAAAGCCCTTGCCGCATTCGTACTTTTTCCCCTCGCTGCTCTTGTCGCTCTTAAAGCCCCACGTCTGAATCAGGTAATCCGCGGCCTTCTCCATAATATCCCTTGCGCTGCCGGAATCCGGGTTCGCGGAAAGCGCGTTGATGACCATACACGTATTTACAAAGCATTCCCTGTCATCCGCATTCTGCGTCACCTTTTTCGGAAACCCGCCGTTTCCGGTCTGTATGTGCTTAAAAAACTGCTCGATATTTGAGATAAGCCTGTCCAGCTTTTTGGCCGAGAGCTTCCCTGTCTCCTCCCTGTACTCCTCCGGGAGCACACGCATAATGTTGCGGTATTTGACCAGTATTTCATATACAAAGGCAGTCTGCATCGTCGAGGAAAAGCTTTCCTTCTGACAAGGGCTAAAGCCCCAGGAAGCGCCGTCGTAATCGCTCCTCTTTTTATCAACCAGCCATTTCAGGCTCTCGCGGAAAAATCCCAGCCGTTTTTCCAGATATTCCTGCGGTACCGACGCGTCCAGAAACCCATAGCGCATCAGCGTCGCCAGCGCAATCGTCGTCTCGTTAAACGTACCGGAGTAGACGAGCGGCTGATCGACCGAATAGTGCGAGGGCCACGAGCCGTCCGCGTTGCGCAGAAGAATGACGGTGCGGATGGCGGCGTCCCTTTGAACCGGATCATCCTCCTGCCCGGTATCCGTCCCGTGAAAAATGAGTGCTCCGAAGCAGGCCGCGCAAATATCAATTTCGTGCTCCGGCTTTTCATTCGTATCAAAATAGGTGGGCCAGACCATAGCGGCAGCCTCCTCTTTGACCAGAGGCAGCCCCATGTCCTCCAATTTTTTCCGGCTGGCCCGGGCGAGCCGTTTCAACTGTGCTAAGATTTCGGTGTGCTCAGACTCTTCGGTAATCGGAGCACCCCATTCCAGCACAATCCGCTTCGTCAGGATCGATTTGTTGATATTTTTTAGATAGTGCTCCTCATAATGGTTTTTCATGTATCGGTAAAACATCGCCCCGCCTTTCTACAGCCTGTAGCTGTCCTTCAGATA
>CAMTZV010000470.1 GCA_947086625.1 uncultured bacterium
ATGCCCTATGTTACTGTAAAGACAAAAGCAGAAAAAGGGGGCATTTTTTATGGAAACCAGTACAACGGACCAGAGTGCAAAAGAGGATAAGCGCGGGCTTCATTTACCAAAGAATATCCGTCAGATCGGAAATATGCAGGGCTCTGTGCGCATCTATATGGAAGATTATGTTTACACCTATCTGCACGGCAGCGGCAGACCCGGCTGGGCACACCGCGGCAGTATTTTCCTTGGAAGCAGGCAGCAGGGCAACGGACAGAAGTACATATTTATAAGCGGCCTTGTGCGCATACCGGATAAAGCGTTTACTGACGGCGTACCGGAATTTACGGATCTGATCTGGGGCGGTATCTATCAGGAGATGAAGCAGTTTTATGAAGATGTAGAGATACTGGGATGGGGGATGGATGTGGCCGGAGCGTTTGCAAAGCTTACAAGCGATCTGGAGCACATTCACCGCAGCGCCTTTCAGGGACAGGACAAGCTGATTTTTCTTATGGATTCTCTGGAAAAAGAGGAAGCCTTTTACGTTTATGAGAAAAACATGCTGCGCCGCAGAGACGGTTACTATGTCTACTATGAGAAAAATCCCCAGATGCAGGAATACATGATGCAGGGAAAGACCGAACGGGAGCAAAAGCCCGAGGTTGACCCGCAGCAGGCGGTCGTCACGAGCTACCGCTCGATCACTGCGGAGAAGAACAGGAAAAGCGGGAAGGGCTTTCACGCGTTTGTCTATGTCGCAAGCCTTGCGCTTTTAGTAGCGGTTTCGGCGATGGGTGTCAATATGGTAAGCAGCGTCGGAAAGATCCACAGGCTGGAAGAAACCCTCTCCTTTCTGGAAACCGACCGGACGCAGGTTGAATCGGAGGTAAAAAACGGGACGGAGGAGGATGAAAAGAAACAGGGGACACCTTCGGATGAGGAAGGGCAGGATAACTCGGATGAGATGTCCGCTAAAGGGGATGAAAAACCTGAGGAACCGGACGACGTGCAGGAGCCGGAGGACGATCCGGGGAAGGACGATTCGGAGAAAGACGTTCAGGGAAAAGAAACGCCGGATGAAATGTCAGATGAAACGCCGGAGGATGAGCAAAAGCCGTCCATCGAGTCGAACCGGGAGGACGAGCCGGAGGATGACTCCGGGGAGGATACACAGGAGACGACAGCCTTTGCGGGGCAGGAGTATTATATCGTAGAGAAGGGTGAAAGCCTGCTCTCCATCAGTCAGAAGATCTATGGTGCGGATTATACGGACGAGCTATGCGCACTGAACGAGCTGGAGGATGCCAATAAAATATATGCCGGGCAAAAGCTTTTATTGTTGGATAAATAATGCTATAATATGAGCATTTAGCGAATGCGGGCGAAAGCAAGGCATGAGGTTCGCGGACATGGTATCATAGAAGCAGTTTTTAGAAAAGAGAGAAAAGGGCTATGGCAGGTACACAAAAGCATAATCTGCGCACCGTAGAGGGAAACCGCGAGGAGTTTGACAAAAAGCTGAAAAAGCACCGAAGGCGGGTCGGAGTTTTGATCGTGTTTGTGCTGGTGCTCCTGGCGGCGGCAGCGGTCGTGACGTATGTCTATTACGAAAATAAAACGTATCGTGACTACGACGTGGTAGAGCGCTTCCGTCGGACGGACACCAATGCTCCCGGTTTTGCAAATTTTCAGGGAAAGCTGCTCAAAATCACAAACGACGGCGCACTCTACACCGATCTGGACGGCAGTCTGATCTGGAATCAGACGTTTGAGATGGATGAGCCGATGCTGGAAATGCGGGGAAACTACGTTGCGATCTACGAGCTGAACGGTACGCAGGTGTACATCCTTGACACGGTCAGCCTGCAGGGAAGCATCCGAACGACGATGCCAATCCAGAAGGTCAGCATTGCGGGGCAGGGCGTGGTGGCGATTCTCATGGAAAATGACGGGACAAGCTGTTTACAGCTGTGTGATAAGACCGGCAATGAGCTTGCATCCGGTGAGCTGCATGTGCAAAACAGCGGGTATCCGCTGGATATCGCTTTATCCGAGGGGGGTGAAAAGCTGGCGGTCTCTATGCTCGATATCAGTGGAGGTACGGTAAAAACGGTAGTCGCCTTTTACAATTTCGGAGCAGTCGGGCAGAATTCAATCGATAAGATTGTCAGCTCTTATTCCTATGCGGATGTGGTAATTCCGCGCATCCGCTACCTGTCGGATGACACGATGGCAGCGTTTGGCGACGACCGGGTGCTCCTGTTTACCGGCGCGCAAAAGCCGGCGGAGGCGAAAACGATCGAGCTGACGGACGAGGTTAAGAGTATTTTTTATGATCGGACGCATTTTGGGCTTGTCTATGACGGCGGCAGCGGGGGAGAAGCTCACCGGCTGGAGCTGTACGAGCTCTCCGGGAACCAGAGCATGAAGCTTGACTTTGACATGGATTATACGGACGTAGAGCTTCTGACAAACGGTGAGGTGTGTGTGCTCGGCGAGGACAGCTGTGAAATTTTTAATAAGAAAGGTGTCAGCAAGTTCCGGCAGAAATTTCAGAATTACATTTACAGGATCATACCCGGAAATACGAAGGCCAGTTACGTCTTTATTCTGGAGGGCGAGACGCAGAGGGTGAAGCTGAAATGATAGAGATAAGTAAAAACGTGGTT
>CAMTZV010000471.1 GCA_947086625.1 uncultured bacterium
ATATAAAATTATTTTATCAAACATCCGGCACTCCCATTCGGTCTGGGTCTCTGCGTGCATAAATTCCCTCCGTATCTTCTCTATACCGACAACTGATTTCTCCAGCGGATAATGCCGGCAACGCCCCGCGTCCACCCCTGGGAGACGGCCTGCACAACCGCTGCCTGTATCGCCTCGTCCAGGATCAGGGGATTTGCGCACAGAGACTGCAGCGTCGCCTCGTCCTCGGCCCGTACAAGCTGCTCTAATACCTCTGCCTCATGTGCCTCAATATATGCCTGATAACGCGCTTTCGCGGCCTCTGACAGCTCATAGGGATACTCCAGACGATTGAGCGCCATCTTCATCAACGTCAAAAACCGTTCTTCATTTGATGCCTTCTCAAACACCGTATCATAACCGCGGGCATCCAGCCGTCCGTCAACAAACTGCTTGCGGGCGCGGTAGCCCTCGCCTTCCACATGCAGGCTGAAAATATGTGCGGGGCCGATTTCCTCGTAGCTCTCCGAATATTCCGGATAGAGCAGGCGCACCTTCTTCTCCCCATCCCCGCAAAACTCCACGCTAAGCTCCGCCGTCAGCTGATTCAGCAGATACGGAAGCCCCGTCGCCTCATCGGCATTTGCGCGCAAAATAAGCGTATGGAGGCAGCGGCAATTCATAAACGCATCACTGTTAATCTCCGTGAGCGCCGCACCGACCGTCAGCTGCTCCAGCTTCCTGCAATTATAAAATGCATATGCTTCCAGGCATGTCACTGTATCCGGAAGCACCGCTTCCCGCAAGTAGCTGCCATTTAACGGGCGTAAAAGACCCTCGCCGGGCTGCGTGCCGTCGCCCAGCCCCGCATCCCTCACCTCCTTCGCAGGCTCCGGGGCCAACCGCCCTTTCTGCGCGAAGCAATAGGCTCCGATGCTCACGATTTTTTTGCCCTCCACCTTCTCCGGCAAAATAAGCGTGTCGACACTTCCAAACACACGAAGCAGACGTAAATCTCCCGCCTCCGTTTCCTCACATAACAATTTTTCACCGTTTTTTGTATTTAACAGCATCCTCTTCTCCTAATGGAACCTCATTCCCCACGAACCATTTGTTATTTGCATCGTGAAGCTGTCTTTTTGTCAGCTGCGATGCGCTCCTGTTTCTATTTTCAGCAAAATTTTCATTACTATTCACGGCGAAGCCGCTCATCCCTGCATCATGTTCTCACGCTTTTGTCTCATAAAAAACTTTTCCCGAGCCGTTTCCGGCTTCCCCGGTCACGAAAGCTTTTCTATGTTTTTCAGATAAATACCATTATTTTCCATCTCAAGGACACCGCAAAATCCGGATGCACTCGGCACCTGCCACTCAAAATAATCCCTGTGAGGCATACTATACGCATTCAAAATCGCCATGATCGTACCTCCGTGCACGCAAAAAAGATAAGGCTTCTCTGGCCCGTCTGCCATAGAAGCCTCAACATTGTCAAAAATACGTGCCGCACACCGCTCAAATGCACGCTTCACACGCCCGCAAAAATGTTCCCGTGTCTCTGCTCCCGGAAAATCCAGTCTGCCGCCGCTGTCAATAAACGCCTGATAGCGCTTATCGCCCGCAAGCTCGTCATAATTTTTATACTCGAATTCACCAAAATCCATCTCGCGAAAATCCTCGATGACACATGGCTTTGCATCCGCAAGCAGCAGCGCCGCGCTCTGCCTGCACCGCAGCATCGGGCTGACAAAAAAGTATTCCGGCATTGCGAGCTCTTCCATGGCAAACCGACGCTTAAGACACACTCTGAACGCCTCCAGCTCTCTGATCCCCTCCGTGCACAGCGGCTCGTCCGTAGCGCCGACGTAGCGCCGCTGCAGGTTTCCGGACGTTTTTCCATGACGAATCAGATATAGCTGTGCCCTCACTGTTCCTGCGCGTCGGAAACCGGCTCCACGATCAGCTTCACGCCCTCGATGCGCACAACCTTCACGAGCATTCCTTCCTCGAGCACCATATCGTCGGAGATTGCCCGGGCACTCCACTCCTGTCCCTTTGCAAGCGCAGTTCCCTTTGCCGCACGGTTGTCGACCTGCCGGGTAATCTTTACGATCTCTCCGATCAGCCCCTCGCTGTTCGTCCTTGTGCGGCGCGGATTAAAGTGCTTCAGCGCCCACGGTCTCGTGAAATAGATAAGCACAAACGATACGATAAAAAATCCTGCCAGCTGCCACCAGAAATTTGCGCCCATCGCGGCCAGAAAAAAAGCCACCAGCGCACCTCCTGCCAGCCAGATCGTCGTCAGTCCGACCGTGATGATCTCCACAACCAAAAAGATAATAACGAACGCCATCCACATCGCTGCCAAACCGTACTGTGTCAAAAAACCAATAATTTCATTCATACTCTTATTCTCCCTCATGCCCTGTAAAACAATCCGACAGCCAAGCTCCGCTGTCAAAGCATCTTCTATATTATATACGAAAATGCGCGGAAATGCAAATAAGGAAACACTGCCAACAATGTTTCCTTATTTCATAGCAAATGCCCAGTTCCGGAATCGAACCAGAGACACGAGGATTTTCAGTCCTCTGCTCTACCAACTGAGCTAACTGGGCATAAGTTGCGGGGATAGGATTTGAACCTATGACCTTCGGGTTATGAGCCCGACGAGCT
>CAMTZV010000472.1 GCA_947086625.1 uncultured bacterium
AAATTACTTCCTTTGAGACCTATACGGAGTATTACATTGGAACCGTGGCGGCGATTTTAATCCTGATTAAAAATCTTTTTACGACGTTAAACATCATTCTTTTTATTGTATATACGATTTTGCATCTGAGGGAACAGATGGATGAAAAGGATGAGATAAATTCCCTGAATGAACGGCTTCAGGCTGCAAACAGGGAACTTGAAAATTATGCCGCCGAGTCGGAGAAAATGGCGCAGACAAGGGAGAGAAACAGGCTGGCCAGAGAAATACATGACACGCTGGGACACACCCTGACCGGCATTATCGCGGGGATTGATGCGGCACTTGCCGTTGCCGATGTTTCACCGGAAACTTTAAAGCGGTATCTTACACTGGTCTCTGATGTGGCAAGGCAGGGCATGACGGATGTCAGGCGTTCCGTCAATGAGCTTCGGCCCGATGCGTTAGAGCAGGGAGATCTGTTGTCGGCAATCCAGAAAATGATCTCGCAGATGGGAGCCGCCTCCAAGGTGGATATCACATTGGATAACCGTGCGGGCAGGCTGTCCTTTGGCGAGGATGAGGAGAAAATTATCTACCGGATCATTCAGGAAAGCATCACCAATTCGATCCGGCACGGAAAGGCGGACACGGTCACGATCCGGATTACAAGGGAATACAACCTTGTGACCATAACAATAAAGGACAATGGGGTCGGCGCCCCGGATTTCGAGCCTGGCTTTGGACTGACACACATGAAAGAGCGGCTGGACATGCTCGGCGGGAAGATACACGTTGACGGAAGCGACGGATTTTGCGTGATAGCGGAAATTCCGATAAGGTGGGGAGCGGAAAATGATTAAAATACTAATTGCAGACGATCAGGAGCTGATCAGAGACAGCCTGCGCATTGTGCTGGCCGCCAAACCGGATTTTTCGGTAGATACCGCGGCAAACGGCATCGAGGTGGTCAGGGCTGTCAGGAGGGACAAACCGGATGTTATTTTGATGGATATCAGAATGCCGGAAATGGACGGCGTGCAGTGTACCCAGATCATCAAAGAAAACTATCCCGAAATAAAGATTATTATTCTGACAACCTTTGATGATGATGAATACATTTACAACGCTTTAAAGCATGGGGCCAGCGGTTATCTTCTGAAAGGTATTTCCGCGGACGGGCTGATCGAGGCGATCTATAAGGTTTATCATGGAAATGCCATGATCAATGAGGATATCGCCGGGAAGGTTGTGAAAATGTTTTCACAGATGGCGCGGGAAAATGCGTCAGTCATTGCAGTGGATGAGGAATATATCAATGAGATTACGGATTCGGAGTGGAAGGTGATCGGGCTTGTGTCGAAGGGGCTGTCCAATAAGGAGATCGCGGCGGAGCTTTTCCTGACGGAAGGCTCCGTGAGAAACTATTTAAGCTCTGTCTTAAAGAAGCTTGACCTGCGCGACAGAACACAATTAGCGATCTGGTCCGTACAGTGGAGGAGAAGCTGACCTTGATGAAAAAGAAGATGATGGGCAAAAAATTTGCCGCAGGCGTTTTTCTGGCGGCAGTGCTGGCAGCAGCGGCAGCCTTTCCGTATTATTTCCGGAATAAAAGGACAATTACGCTGGGCTTTTTTACCAACAGTCCGTGGGACGTTCCGGATGCCTACACCTATCAGCTGATCGATGATGCGGTGGAGAAATTTGAAGCCGGCCATCCCGGGGTAAAGGTGAAGTTTGTGAGCGGGATCCAGAAGGACGACTATTCGGAATACATTGCGTCCGCTTTGATCAGGGGAAACGCGCCGGATGTATTCTTCGTACTGCCGGAGGATTTTTCCACGTTTGCCGGTACGGATGCGCTGATGAGGCTGGATGCGTATATTGACGGTGACGCGGATTATGATAAATCCAGATATTATCGTGCATCCTTTGAATTTGGAAGCATTTCCGGCAGCCAGTACGGGATTCCGTTCGAGAGTGTGCCAAGCATGATGTTTGTAAATAAAACGCTGCTGAAAAACGAAGGGATCGATGAGATACCGGAGGATTGGACATGGAAAGATTTTTATGAAATCTGCAGAAAGGTTACAAAGGATACGGACGGCAACGGATTGGAGGATCAGTTTGGCGTCTGCGGCTATACCTGGCAGCATGCTTTTGTCACAAATGGTGTGGATGCCTTTGACACAAATGGTACGAGATGCAGTCTGCTCAGCGAAAATGCGATCGAAACTGTGGATTTCATTAAAGAAATCAATGGACTTACAAAGGGGAATGTTGTCACGGCAGATGACTTCGATAAGGGGAATGTAGCGTTTATGCCGGCGCTTTTGTCGGATTACAGAACCTATAAGCCCTATCCGTGGAGCATAAAGAAGTATACGAGCTTTGAGCTGGACTGCATCACGCTGCCGCGGGGAGAAAAAGGCGATAACAAATCAACTATGAGCACGCTTCTTTTGGCCATGAATTCCAGAACAGATAACGAGAGGCTTGCCTGGGAGCTGATAAAAACGTTTTGCTATGATATAGAAATTCAAAGCGAAATATATACCTACAAGGAAGGCGCGTCCGTATTGAAAACGGTTACCGATTCCATGACGACGATGCTGAGCATCAATCAGGTGCTGTCCGAGGAGGGCGGAATGGATATTAACCTGATCACATC
>CAMTZV010000473.1 GCA_947086625.1 uncultured bacterium
GCCGGAGGCATGGACAGCGTTTTTAAAGGGGGAGCGGGCACTTTCCATCCCCGCGGACACGGAGGTTGTCGTGGAATTGGACGCGGGGGAGGAGATGACCGGATATATCCGTCTGGCTGTTTCGGGCGGAAGGGATGCATGTGTTTCGCTTCTGTATGCGGAGAGCTATGTGCAGGACGATTTCGTCGGGCCGGAGCACATTCCGGTCAAGGCAGACCGCACGGATGTGGACAACGGGCATTTGCAGGGCTACGAGGATACGTACCGCGTGGCGGGAATGGGCACGGACGGCGAGCCGGAGGTGTTTGAGCCGTACTGGTTCCGCACGTTCCGCTTCGTGCGTCTGCGCGTGAAAACCGCCGGGACGGGCATCACGCTTCACGGCCTTTCCTATGAGGAGACGGGCTATCCGCTGGAAATCGCCACGTCCGTGCGTACCTCGGACGCCTCGCTTCGCGCGGTGTGGGACATCAGCGCGCGTACGCTCCGGCGCTGCATGCACGAGACGTACGAGGACTGCCCGTTTTATGAGCAGCTTCAATATATTATGGATGCGCGGACGCAGATTTTGTACACCTACGCGGTCAGCGCGGACGACCGGCTGGCAAGAAAGTGCATGGACGACCTCAGGCGCTCCCAGCGCTATGACGGGCTGCTCAACTGCTGTTACCCGAACTGCAACACAAACGTGATTCCCGGATTTTCCATCTACTACATTCTGATGGTGCACGACCATATGATGTATTTCGGCGACGCCGCGCTTGTGGCGGAGCATATGCCGGCCATCGACCAGATCCTGCACTATTTTGAGCGGCATCTGACGAGAGCGGGGTATGTGGAGAAGGTCGGCGGCGTTAATATGGAGGCGCGGTTCTGGTCGTTTATCGACTGGGCGACGGAGTGGAACGACACGAGCGGGATGCCGACGGCAGGGTTAAAAGGGCCTCTCACGATGGAGACGCTTCTGTATATTTACGGCCTGCAGCACGCCGCGGGTCTCGCGGATTTTCTCGGGCGCGGGGAAGAAGCGCGGATGTACCGTGCACGGGCAAAGCGTGCGCAGGAGGCGGTGCGGGAGCATTGCACCGGGGAGGACGGGATGATACAGGACGGCCCGGGAATCGAGGAGTACAGCCAGCACTGCCAGGTGTTCGCGCTGCTCACCGACACCATGGATCCGGAGACGGGAAAAAGAAATCTGTTAAAGACGATCGAGGAGCCGGGCTATACGCAGTGCACGGTTGCCATGCGGTTTTATCTGTTCCGCGCGCTCGAAAAGACGGGACTGTACGCGTACACCGACCGGTACTGGGATGCGTGGAGGAATATGGTAAAGCTCCATTGTACGACCTGTGTGGAGTCGGATGCGTATGCGAGAAGCGAATGCCATGCGTGGGGCGCGCTTATCCTCTATGAGCTGCCGAGTATCACACTCGGCGTGCGGCCCGCCGCGCCGGGCTTCGGGAAGGTGCGCATCGCGCCGGTTGCCGGATATTTCACGGAGGCGTCCGGCACGGTGAAAACACCCGTGGGAGATATCCGGGTGTCATGGAAGATCGAGAAGGGCGCGTTTAAAATTGATTACGAGGTGCCGCAGGACGTTGAGGTCGTGCGGTGAAAGCAGCCACCCTGCGCTGCGGTATCCTGGGATACTGGCAACACTGCAAAAATCTTTATGGAAATCAATGATCCAATATGATATACTATCTCATATAGGGAATTTCCGCTGTTTGAATGTGAAGAATACCATTCCTTCTTCCAGCCACTGGAAACCACACGCCATACACTGCTGTCAGATAAAATGGGATTTCATTTCTTTGAGCTTCCCAAGCTGCCGGATCATGTAAGTGATGGTGACATGCTGCTGCTGTGGCTTTCCCTGTTCAAAGCGGAAACGGAAGAAGAACTGGAGAAGATTAAAGAGATGGAGGTGCCGGTTATGAGCCAGACGATCGATGCTTATTATACGATTACCGCCTCGTCAGAGTTCCGTGAGAAGGAAAGGCTCCGGGCGAAAGCAAAGCATAATGTTACGATTGGCTGATATGCTTAAAAGTTTCTACGCAAAATTCTAAGCTGTATTTTGACATAAATTTGAAAATTGTATATCGAACCGCATAACGGCGTTTCTCATTTTCATACGAGAGAACAGCAACGCCGTTTTTTTATGCTCAAAATCACGCGGCAGAGAAACCGGGCGTGGCAACGTCAATCGCTGCCGTTTGGAGAGACAACGCTGCAATTTACGGTCACTGACGACGTGAGCGCTTTTGAGATCACCTTCGTGGAGAGTGCGAACAGCCAGCCGTATACGATGACGGTGACGTTTGATTCCGGCATAAAGGACGGCGACACGCTGACGGTTCAGTTTAACGTGAACGAGGCGACACAGGAGATTGTGTACAACCAGATTTAACAAAAAAACCTCCGGGAGACAGGTGAAAGAGCACCTGATTCCCGGGGGTTCTTCTTTTTGTTTCAGGAAAGCCAAAACCGGTATTCGCCGACAGTCTCCGTATTGTCAATCAGGAAATTCTGCCTCGTCGATCGCCTGCCATGTCTTATCGGAAATCTGAAACGCCAGCTCGTCGGGCTTTTCCACAGGCGTGCAGAGAATGCCCGTGATGAGATCCTCATAAAATTT
>CAMTZV010000474.1 GCA_947086625.1 uncultured bacterium
CGTAATCCCGTAGAGGCGGTCCGCCGCGTTCATCGTACCGCGCCGGTGCGTGATAATAATAAACTGTGTATTCTCTGTCAGCTTATGCAGATATTTTGCAAACCGGTCGACGTTTGAGTCGTCAAGCGCCGCCTCGATCTCGTCCAGCAGGCAGAACGGCGACGGTTTCAAATTCTGGATCGCAAAGAGCAGCGCGATCGCCGTCAGCGCCTTCTCGCCGCCGGAGAGCTGCATCATATTTTGCAGCTTTTTCCCGGGCGGCTGCGCGATAATGCGGATGCCGCACTCCAAAAGGTCGTGCTCCTCGTCCTCGAGCAGCTCCAATGTCCCCTTGCCGCCGCCGAAGAGCTCCTTAAACGCCCGGTCAAACTCCCGCTGTATATCCGCAAACTTTTCGGCAAACTGCTTTCGCATCCCCGTGTCCAGCTCTGCGATAATGCCAAGCAGCGTCTGCTCCGCCTCAATCAGATCGTCGTGCTGCGTCTTTAAAAACTCGTAGCGCTCGTACAGCTCCCGGTAGTCCTCGATGGCGTTGACATTGACGTCGCCGAGCTTTCGGATCTCGTCCTTCACGCCCGCGATCAGCTTTCGCAGCTCGGCAAGCCCCGGGCCCTCCTCACGCAGCGCAAGCGCATTGTGAAAGGTCAGCTCATACTCGTCCCACATGTAGGCCGTCTCCTTCTCCTTCGACTCCGAGAGCTTCTCCTGCCCGCTGCTTACGCGCAGGATCTCCTTTTCCAGATCCGTGACCTGTCCCGCAAGCTCGTCGTTTTTCCGGTAAAAGCTCCTGTTTTCCTCGGTGAGGGCATCCTTTTTTTCGACGGCCTCCTCCAGCTTTTTCGAAAGACGCGCGTAGCCCTCGTCCCCTGCAAGGATCGTCTGACGGATCTCCTCGATCCGGGCGTTCTTTCTCTTCACGTCCTCCTTCGACTGCGCCAGCTCTCCTGCAAGCTGCCCGGCTTCCTCGGCGAGCTTGAAAAGCTCCCCCTCGATGCGGTCTAAGTTTTCCTGGACGAACCCGTGCTTCTGGCGGACGTTGGACTCCTCGATCTGGATCGCCGAGTATTCCTTTGTCGCGCCCTCCTCGAGATACATCTGCTCGTCTAATATTCCCTGTAAGCGCTCGTTTTCCTCCTCGATCCCGCGCTGATGCGCGTCTGCCTCTGCGAGCTCCTGCTCGATGCGCGCCTTATCCTGCCCGATCTCCTCAAGCTGACGGTCCAGCTCCTGCGTCTCAAGCTGCAGACCGTTAAACACCCTCTCGCTATGCTCCTTCTGCTCCTTTGCACGGTTGTAGTTCAGCTTTGCGGTGTTTGCCACGAGGTAAGACTGCTGAAGCCGCTCCTCCGCCTCCCCCCGCTCGTCCTTTAGCAGCTCCCGCGCCGTCTCTATGTCCGTGATCCGCCGCCTTTTTCCGTCAATCTCCTCCGTGAGCGCCCTGATCTCCCGCTCCAGCTCCGCAAGCTCGCGGTTTCGCCCGAGCAGATTGCTGCTGTTTTTGAACGCACCGCCCGAGAGTGATCCGCCGGGGCTTAAGCGCTCGCCCTCGAGCGTCACGATATGTAGCGAATAGCGAAACTCCTTTGCCAGTGCCAGCGCATGCTCGATCGTGTCCACGACGACGAAACGCCCCAGGAGATACGAGATCACGCCGTCATAGACATGCTTTGCATGCACCAGCTCGTTTGCCATACCGATCACGCCGGGACGCCCCAGCGCCCTGTGGTATTTTCCGTTGTCGCCGCCCTGCACGCTCGTAAGCGGCAGAAAGGTCGCACGCCCCAGCCGGTTTTTCTTCAGATAGCCGATGAGCTGCTTTGCGGTCTGCTCGTCCTCTGTCACGACGTTCTGGATGCTGCCGCCCAGCGCGGTCTCCACCGCCGTCTCATACGTTTTTTCCACCTTGATCAGATCCGCGACAACGCCGTGGATGCCCGAAAGCTCGTCCTTTTTCTCCATGACGCGCCGCACACTGCCGCCGTAGCCCTCGTAGCGCTCCGCGATGTTCTGGAGCGATTCGAGCCGCGACTGCTTTTTGTGGAAAGCCATCGTCGCCTCCTCCAGCGCGCGTCTGGCACTGACAAGCTTTTCCTCCCACTCCTTATCCTTTGCGCCAAGCCCGCCGATCGTTTCCTGTAACGCCCGACTTGCCTCATCGGCCTTTTTCAATTCCTCCCCGCAGCGCACAAGCTCCTTTTCAAGCTCCGTCTCCTCGCTCTTTCTTTGCAGGCGGCGTTTCGTGAGCTGCGCCTTTCGGATATTGATCTGCTCGGTCATCGTGTCGTACTTCTGGCCCTTCGAGCGGATCGTTCCGCGATTGTTCAAAAGCTCGATGATCTCATTTTTTCCTTTTTCGATGCCGCTGCTGCAAATACCGATCTGCTCCTGAATGTCGCCGAGGCGTTTTTTCAGCGCCCGGCTCTTCTCCGTGACCGCAGAAAGCTGTGCGTCCAGCTCCCTCTTTTCCTGCTCGCAGGCGCTTTTTCCCTCCTCGCGCTCCGCCCGGGCTTCCGCGATCGCGTCCATGCGGCTTTTGTAGTGCTCGTCGGACATCTGCGCCGCGCGGATCTGTTCCTTTAAGACGTTGATCTCGCCCTCGAGCTTTCCCTTCGTGACGCTCGTGCCCGCCAGCT
>CAMTZV010000475.1 GCA_947086625.1 uncultured bacterium
CGACCTCGTCGGACGTCAGATGGTCGACCGACAGATGATCCACATTTTCTTTTCCTGAAAACCACGTGCGCTTCAACGGCAGGAGATGTGTCAGATAATACTCAAAAAATTCCCTGCTTCTTGTCGAGTCCCCCTCCTTTCGGCTTCTTAACGTTTCCTCCGATGCCTCGAGAAAAAGGATGCGCTCCGGCATACATGCCCGCACGCGTGCAAGCTCGTCCTTCAGTGCGCGTTCGACCTCCCAGTTTTTGCCGATTGTTTTCGGATAATTTAACGTGTAAAATTCGATTTCTTCCGCGCCGAAGTCCATGACGGTATACGGGAACGTCAGTGCATTCCGATAACGTGTGACCTCGTTTTCCAGCCAGAGCTTCTGGATTTCAAGATAGTCCCCGAAGCGATTTTTATCAAGCTTTCGCGATCGGATCTGCCGGATCACGTCAGCGTTGTCCTCGTAGCTGATGTTTAGACAGGGCGCATGCTTTTTCAGATAGTCGGCTGCGGTTGTTTTTCCGACTGCCATGCAGCCCTGGAGTGAGAGAACCATGCTATTGCCTCCTTTTTGTGTTATGCATCAGGACGCCTGAAATTCAAGCACGTCCCGTTGAAAGCGCTTTGGTATCATCTGGGACTGCAAGCCCATATTTTTGCGGGCTTCGATCGTGATGCTGCGGAAAAATGTGATCCATAGCTTTTGATACTGCGCTTCGCCGGAGGAAATGCGTGTCGTTTTCGCAATATCGAGGCTGTCCGCATCGGCGAGAAAAAAGCTTTTCCGCGCCGGATGGAGTACGGCGATCCGTCGGTTTTCATCGTAGATCATAAAATTTTCTTCCGGAAGCCGGTCGGAAAAATGCTCGCCCAGGATCGGCAGTACATGGTGCTTTGGATGGATGGAGGAAAAGAGGATGCCGTTTTCCAGCTCCTGAAAGCGCACAAACCCAAGCAGGTGCATCGCCTCCTTTCCGGCTGCGCGGCACAGTTCAAACACCCGGTAGACGCATGGCTCGCCGAGAGAGAGAAGCGTTTTTGTGCCGTCACCGCAGGCGAGGGCAAGCGAGATGGTCCGGTAGATGGCGTCTGCCTTATCCATGGTGCTTTTGCCCTTTACGTCGCCGGACATGGCGGCCTGATAGATCGTCTCGTAGAATTCCTGTCCGAAGCGCGACTTTAAGGTGCGTGCGACCCTGGCGGCCTTGTCAGGGTCGGCCTTTATCGGAAGATAGCTGGTAAAGAGCGACAGATTTTCCGGTTCGCGGGCGCTCAGATGGATCTCTCCGCGCGTGCGCCTGTCCGCGTAAGCATCGTAGACGCCGGTGAGTATGCCGTCGATGGAGTTCTCACAGATATAAGTGTACATGATTCTGATCCTTTCTTATTTGCTATATTTTGCTATATGTTTGCTGTATGTCTGCCATATGCTGCGGCGGGATGTCTAAACGGTCTGGCTTTTTCCGAGGAATGCCGTGTCAAACAAAGAGAGCTGCTCGTAGCTTCCCTGGCGGATATCCTTCGGGATTTGTGTCTGATCGGCCAGAAGCTGTCTGGTAATGTAGTCCTCCTCGATGCGCACCGGGTACATCATGCGGCCGTCGCATGTAATGAAATAGAGTGCGCGCTTTAAGACGACACCGATCTTTTTTAGATCCGCAAAGTCGAGACGGCTGGTCCTCCGGGCAGCGACGATGCGGCGGGCGGACTGGTAGCCGATGCCGGGGACGCGCAGAAGCGTCTGATACGCGGCACGGTTGATCTCTACCGGGAACTGCTCCAGGTGGCGCAGTGCCCAGTCGCATTTTGGGTCGAGGTAGACATTAAAGTCGGGGCGTGTCGCGTCCAGCAGCTCATCCGCGTGAAAATGATAGTAGCGCAGCAGCCAGTCCGCCTGATAGAGTCTGTGCTCACGCATCCGGGCGGGCGGCCCGGCGGGGGCGGGCAGCCCGCTGTCTTCGTTCAGGTTTACGAAGGTCGAGAAAAACACGCGCTTTAAGGAAAAGCGCTCGTAGAGGCTTTCCGTGACCTTTAAGATCTGGTAGTCGTTCTCAGGCGTGGCCCCAATGATCATCTGCGTGCTCTGTCCGGCGGGCACAAAAAGCTTTTTTTCGGGGTCGATGCCCGCAAAGCGCGTCGTTGTCGAGAGCGTACGGCGCCGGCCCGGTGTGCTCAGCGCATGAGATTCCAGTGCGTTTCGCGACAGGATCCCGTTTTGGATCTGGCGCATGGGAGAGAGGATCGTTTTGCGGCTTTTGCACGGAGCAAGTGTCCGCAGTCCCTCTGCGGTGGGAAGCTCTAAGTTGATGCTCATGCGGTCGGCGAGATATCCGGTACGTTCGATGAGCTGCGGGCTTGCGCCGGGAATGGCCTTTACGTGGATGTAGCCGTTAAAATCATAGCGCGTCCGCAAAAGGAGAAGCGTTTGGAAGAGCAGCTCCATCGTCCGGTCAGGGCTTTCGACGATGCCGGAGCTCAAGAACAGTCCTTCAATATAGTTGCGGCGGTAAAACTGTGTGACGAGCGTGCAGATCTCCTCCGGGGTGAAGGTGGCGCGGGGCAGGTCGTTGTTGCAGCTGTTCTGACAGTAGGAGCAGTTGTAAATGCAGTGGTTGGTCATGAGGATCTTTAACAGTGAAAT
>CAMTZV010000476.1 GCA_947086625.1 uncultured bacterium
AACTCCTTCAAGAAAAAGACGTACATCAACAAGATGCCGTTTTCGCTTCCGACCGGCAAGGCGTTCGTAAAGTTTCAGAACTATGTGAGCGGTATCAAAAAGATCGATTTCTTCCAGTCGTTCGGCTACTCGCTCTGGATTACGGTCGCGTCGGTCGCGGTCATTATCCTCTGCACGTCGATGTGCGCGTGGTACATCACGCGTGTGAAGAGCTTTGCGACAAGCTCCCTGTATTACCTGTGCGTATTTTCGATGATTGTGCCGTTCCAGATGGTTATGTTCACGCTCTCAAAGCTGGCTGACATGATGCACATGGGAAATCCGCTCGGCATCGTGATCGTTTACCTCGGATTCGGCGCGGGGCTCGCGGTGTTCATGTTCTGCGGCTTTGTCAAATCGATCCCGCTCGAGATCGAGGAGGCGGCGATGATCGACGGCTGCAACCCGCTGCAGATCTTTTTCCAGGTCGTACTCCCGGTGTTAAAGCCGACGTGCATCTCCGTTGCGATCCTGCAGACGATGTGGATCTGGAACGACTACCTGCTTCCCTATCTGGTGCTCGACATCACAAAGTACAAGACTGTCCCGATCGCCATCCAGTATCTGAAGGGCGGCTACGGCTCCGTGGACATGGGCGCGATGATGGCAATGCTCGTGCTCGCGATCATTCCGATTGTCATTTTCTACATGGCCTGCCAGAAATATATTATTGAGGGTGTAGTCGCAGGTGCAGTCAAAGGTTAGATTGGACAATTCCGGAAAAAAGTGCTATGCTGATTTGGAGAGAAAGAAGCGCAGAAGAAGGAGATTGGATAGATGATGAGAAGTAGTGGTATTTTACTGCCGGTGAGCGCGCTGCCGGGAAAATACGGAATCGGCTGTTTTTCCAGAGAGGCGTATGCATTTGTTGACTTTTTGGAGAAGGCGGGGCAGCGCCTGTGGCAGATCCTGCCGCTGGGACAGACCAGCTATGGCGATTCGCCCTACCAGTCCTTCTCCACCTTTGCGGGCAATCCCTATTTTATCAGTCTGGAGACGCTGATTGAGGAGGGCGTGCTCACGCAGGCGGAGTGCGATGCGGCGGATTTTGGAGACAGTAAGAAATCGATCGATTACGGAAAAATGTATAAGAGCCGTTACAAAATTTTGTATCAGGCATACGAGCGCACCGACTTGAAGGCGGACGCGGGCTACGCGAAGTTCTGCAGGGATAACAGCTACTGGCTGGACGATTACGCGCTCTACATGGCGATCAAGAAGGATCACGACGATAAATGCTGGAGCGAGTGGGAGAAGGATATCCGCATCCGAAAGCCCGCCGCGCTGGAGAGCTATCGCGAGGAGCTCTCGGTGCAGATCGGCTTTTACAAATATTTGCAGTTTAAGTTTTATGAGCAGTGGGAAAAGCTGAAAGGCTATGCAAACGCAAAGGGTATCCAGATCGTCGGGGATCTGCCGATCTATGTGGCGTTTGACAGCTCCGACGCATGGGCGAATCCGAAGCTGTTTCAGTTTGACGAGGACTGCCGGCCGATCGCCGTGGCGGGCTGCCCGCCGGATGCCTTTTCCGCCACGGGGCAGCTCTGGGGCAATCCGCTCTACGACTGGAAGTATCACAAAAAGACGGGCTACGACTGGTGGACAAAGCGGATGGCGGCGTGCTATAAGATGTACGATATCCTGCGCATCGACCACTTCCGCGGCTTTGACGAGTATTACTCGATCCCGGCCTACGAGGAGACGGCGGAGTTTGGACAGTGGGAAAAGGGACCGGGCTACGGTCTGTTTGAGGCGATCGAGAAAAAGCTCGGCAGGCTCAACGTGATCGTGGAGGATCTGGGCTTTATCACGGATTCGGTGCGCGAGCTGGTGGCAAAGACCGGCTGGCCGAATATGAAGGTGCTGGAGTTTGCGTTCGACTCGCGCGACGATGCGGGTCCGAGCGAGTACATCCCGTACGTGTACGAAAAAAACTGCGTGGTGTACACGGGAACGCATGACAACGAGACGCTGCTCGGATGGCTGGACAATATCAGTAAGGACGACCGGAAAATGGTGGAGTGCTATCTGGACGAAAAGGGCTCTGAGAAAGAGCGGCTGGTTCGCTCTATGATCCTGCTGGCGCTCTCCTCCGTGGCCGACCGCTGTGTGATCCCGATGCAGGACTATCTGTGCCTTGACAATACGGCGCGCATGAACGAGCCGTCCACGCTGGGCAAAAACTGGAAATGGCGCATGACCTCCGGCCAGATGACAAAGAAGCTGGCGAAGGAGATCTATGAGATGAGCGCGATCTACGGGCGTGTGCGCACCGTAAAAAAAGACAAAAAAAATAAGGACAGGGACGGCGCTGCCACGGAGGCTTCTGTGGAGAAGGCCGCGCAGGCAAAGTAACGATGGCGATGGCAGAGCTTACGATCAGGGATGTGGCGCGCATCTGCGGTGTGGGCGTGAGCACCGTCTCCCGCGCGATCAACAACCATCCCGATATCAACCCGAAAACAAAAGAAAAGATCATGCAGGTGATCGCGGAGAACCACTATATCCCGAACAACAGCGCCCGCAATTTAAAGCGGACGGAATCAAACACGATCGCCATTTTAATCAAGGGTATCGACAACCCCTTTTTC
>CAMTZV010000477.1 GCA_947086625.1 uncultured bacterium
GCACCACATTCCAAAGGTTTACGAGGCGTGCATCGCCGGCATCGCGACGTGGGACGACGTGGAGGAGTTCGCGGCGGGGATAGATATCGGCGAAAAGCGTCCCGCGCTTCCCGCGAAGCTTGAGATCGTGAAGGCAAACGTGATCTCGCAGGTGCGGGTCACGGTCTATGAGGGGAAGTTTCATCAGGTGAAACGGATGTTTGAGGCGTTGGATAAGCCCGTCTTACAGCTAAAGCGCGTCGCAATGGGGCCTCTGACGCTTGACGAGGGGCTTGCGCCGGGGGAGTACCGCGCGCTGACCGAAGCGGAGCTTGCCGGGCTGAAGGGAGCGGGCGAAAAGCAGGCGTGAGACTGAAATACGAGAGGATAAAGGGATGCTGACAGGGATCAAAGGGATCATTTTTGATCTGGACGGGACGATGGTGGACTCGATGTGGATGTGGCGGGACATCGACATGGAATTTATGCGGGCGCATCAGCTTCCGTACACCGAAAATCTGGAGCGCGATATCGAGGGCATGAGCTTTCGGGAGACCGCCGGTTATTTCGTCCGCACCTATGCGCTGACGCAGACGATCGAGGAGCTGATGGCCATCTGGGTGGACATGGCGATGGACAAGTACATGCACGAGGTGCCCGCAAAGCCGGGGCTGCCTGCATTCTTGCGGGAGATGAAGCGGCGGGGGCATCGCATGGGCATCGCCACGAGCAATGACCGGAAGCTGCTCGACGCGGCGGCAAACGCGCACGGCTTTTACGACTACATCGACGAGGTGCTCACGGCAAACGAGGTGGCGCGCGGAAAGCCCGCGCCGGACGTCTTTTTGGCGGTGGCTAAAAAGCTTGGCGTTTTGCCGCAGGAATGCCTCGTGTTCGAGGACATCCCGCAGGGGATACGGGCGGGGCTGGCCGCGGGCATGCGGGTGTGCGCGGTTTCGGACAGGTATTCGCAGGCGCAGCGGGAGGAAAAGCGCGCGCTGGCACACTACTACATCGACTCGTACGAGCAGGTACTGGTCGGGACGTTTGAGCGCCTGCGGGACGCGCAGGCCGCTTCCGTTTGCAGCGGTGAAAGGAGACGACAGGAGGGAAAACGGATATGAAACAGGAAATTCGCTGGGGAATACTCGGGACGGGACGGATCGCGGGATGGTTTGCGAAGGCGCTGACCGTGGCAGAGGGGGCGGTGTGCTACGGCGCCGCGTCGCGCACGCAGGAGAAGGCGGACGCGTTTGCGGCGGAGTACGGCTTTGCGAAGGCGTACGGCTCCTATGAGGAGCTTGTAAAAGACGACGCGGTGGACGTCGTGTACATCGCGACGCCGGTGCGGGAGCATTTTGAAAATATGAAGCTGACGCTTGCGGCGGGAAAGCATGTGCTGTGCGAGAAGTCACTGACGGTGAACGCCGCGCAGGCGCACGAGGCAGCCGCGCTCGCGCGGGAAAAAGGGCTGTTTCTGATGGAGGCGATGTGGACAAAGTGCCAGCCGGTGTTTCGGACGATCAAAAAATGGGTGGACGACGGCGTGATCGGCGAGGTAATGGCCGTCGACGCGAGCTTTTATACGGCGACCGGAAAGGATCACCGCCTGTATAAACACGCGCTGGCCGGCGGTGCGCTGCTCGACCTCGGCTATTATCCGGTGACGTGCGCCTGCGCGTTTCTGGGCGCGCGTCCGTCCGCGGTTTTCAGCCACAGCATCATCGGGGCTGGGAACGTCGACTATCTGGATTCGATCGTTTTGGAATATGCGGGCGGAAAATTCGCGCACCTTTCCACCGGACTTGGCGCCGAAAAGACGGCGGGGATCTACATTCTCGGCACGAAGGGGAGGATCTCGATCCACGACGAGCTGTTTTTCCAGGCGCAGCGCGCGCAGGCGGTCGACTTCGAGAACAACGTGCTCGCGTCCTGCGAGGAGCCGTTTCTGATGAACGGCTACGAGTACGAGGCGATGGAGGTCATGGAATGCATCCGCGCAGGGAAGACACAGAGCGCGCTCGTGCCGCTGGACGATTCGATAGCGGTTATGGAGATTCTTGACAGGTGCAGGGCAAATGCAGGGTTTGCGTATGACTTTGAGTAGTGGAGGTGTTGTAATGCCTGCCGCCGCATGGCAGCCTGTTCTGAGAAAGACACGCTTTCGCTTGATTTCAAACGCAGCGGATGCTAAGCTCGAAAATACCTCGCTAAGCACCGGCGTTTTCAAACAGTCTTTGCTCATGAACAGGCTACCCTGCGACGGCTGAATACCGCTTCTCATGACATCCGACATAGAGGTAGTAACATATGCGAGATTTTTTGCCCGTTTCGAGGGCGGACTGTGAAAAGAGAGGCTGGGGACAGCTCGATTTTGTATACGTGATCGGGGACGCCTACGTGGATCATCCCTCGTTCGGGCCGGCGATCATCAGCCGGCTTTTGGAGGCGCACGGCTTTACGGTCGGCATCATCCCACAGCCCGACTGGCGGGATGATGCGAGTATCCGGGTATTCGGCGAGCCGCGTCTTGGCTTTCTCGTCAGCGGCGGCAACATGGACTCGATGGTCAACCACTACTCCGTCTCGAAGAAGCGGCGGGAGACGGATCTGTATTCCCCGGGCGGTGAGATGGGGCGGCGGC
>CAMTZV010000478.1 GCA_947086625.1 uncultured bacterium
GCCCGGAGGGGCGTTTTATTTTTTGATCCCCTGCAGCACGCGGTTGATCTGGCGGATGCTCTCGTCGTCCGTCCCGGCCTGCTTTAGCAGGCTCACGAGAGTCATGCGCCCCATCATGCGCTGTAAGGCGGGATTGTCCTTCACGGACTCGGCGACGTCGCCGCGCGCGGAGGCGCCCTTTGCCATCATCTCGTCGATGATGGCCCCCGCCTGCGCGTTCATGCGGATTTCGCCGAGTGTGTCGGCAATGGAAAAACAGCTCTCGTCCAGCTCATCCGCGTCAAACCAGTTCGTCACGGGCGCGCGTTTTACAAAGATATAATCCGGGTTTGGCTCATCTACCTTTCGGATCTGAATCGTATCCTCGCAGCCTGCGGCCTTCGCGGTGACCGTGTGTATGCCCGAAATCGGGACGCTGCACGTAAAGACGGTTTTTCCGGTCAGCTCGGCTGTTTTGTCGCCGTCCACAAACAGCGTTACCTGCGGCTGGTTGGAATACACCCTGATTTCCGTCACCGCTTCCGTGCGCTCGGCGTAGCGTCTGCCGCAGATGTGGACGAACGGCTCGCGCCTGTTCCATGCCGCTTTATATAGATAGAACGCGTCCTTTTTTGTCTTCCGGTCAAAGGTCACAAGCCCTTTCTGGTTCTCGCCGTGCTTGCCGCCCTCGTCGCGCCCGTCCGCGGCGAAGTCGAACAGGTTCCACACATGCGTTGCCCACAGATAGGGGCGCTTCTCGATCATCTCTAATATATGCTCGTGGTAGCGCGCCTGATAGCTCTCCGTGTAGTCGCCCTTTTCCGGAGCCGCGGACTGGAACTGCGGGTTGGCGTCCGCGCCGTACTCGGAGAAGCCGATGACGCGGTTTGGGTATTTCGCGTGGTATTCGTCGAAAAATTCGTCGTTCTGTTCCAGCTCTCCCAGATACCAGCCAAAGTATAAATTGTAGCTGTTGATGTCCGGGATCTCCAGAAGGGGGGAATCCGTCTCCAGCATAAACACGTTTGCCATCGTCGTGAGGCGCGTAGGGTCGAGCCGGTGGCACAAATCGTTTAACAGCCGGTGGTTTTCCAGAAGGTCGTCGTTTACGGCGCTGGCCGCCGTGATCTCGTTGGAAAGGCCCCAGACGACGATCGAGGGGTGGTTGTAATTCTGCACGATCAGCTCCTCCATCTGCGAGAGCGTGTTCGCGCGGGCGTTTTTCATGTGCATCGTGATGTAGGGGATCTCCGCCCACACGATGAGCCCGTTCTCGTCGCACAGGTCGTAAAATTCCTGCGCGTGCTGGTAGTGCGCAAGGCGCAGCGTGGTCGCGCCGATCTCGCGTATAATTTCCATGTCTTCTTTGTGGTGCTCCAGGGTGAGCGCGTTGCCGACGCCCTTGAAATCCTGATGGCGGGAAACGCCGCGCAGGGCGTATGGGCGGCCGTTTAACAGAAAGCCCCGCTCGGGGTCGCAGGAAAAGCTGCGGCAGCCGAAGCGCGCGCACACCGCGTCGCCCCCCGGAATGGACGCTTCTGCCGTATAGAGGTAGGGGTCGTTTTGACCGTCCCAGAGATGTACGTTTTCGATGACAAGCTCTGCGCGGGCATGTTGATTTTTGGTTGCGGCGCGCACCGTCCGGCCTGCGGCCGTGAAGGTTACCTCGGTGTCCCGGCTCGTCCACGCCTCGAGCGTGACCGTGGCTGTTTTTGCGTCCGTATCCACGACGGGCGTGACCTTGATGCCCGGCGTGCCGCAGTAGTCCAGATCAAAATGGACGGCGGGCACGACGATGAGGCTGACCGCGCGGTAAAGTCCGCCGTAAAAGGTGAAATCCGCTTTCTGCGGGTAGCAGACATCGTTGTCCTCGTTGTTCACGGCGACAACGACGGTATTTTCCTCGCGCAAAGCGCCGGTGATGTTGACGCGGAAGGCGGAATAGCCGCCCGCGTGGTGCATCAGCTTCTCGCCGTTCACATAGACGTCAGCGGTCATGGCGGCGCCCTGGAATTCGAGGTACGCCTGCGCGCCCTCCGCCATGTCGGGCTTTGGCAGCGCTCTCACATAATAGCACGTCCCGCGGTGGTAATCGTTCCCGCCGTCCTGCCCGTCGAGCGCGTTCCAGGTGTGGGGGAGCGTGACGCTTTCCCCGGCTGCGTTCGCGGCGGCGTCTGCATCGGCTGCTTCTTTTATAAATGTCCAGTTTTTCAGAAGTGGTGTAATCGTTCTCATGATGACCTCCTTTTTGCAAGTATTATAATATACGCTTTCTATAAAATCAGTCTTCAAATTAACTTTTTTGTTTTGAAATTCGATACAAAACTCCTATATCAAAAAGTGTGGAGAAAAGAAAAACATTTTAGCAAATGTAGAAACACGCGGATATGCAAACTATTTTATAATCAGCCCATAACAAAGCGATGCATGTATCACGAAAATGAAAATTTAAGAGACAAAACGGAGGAAAAAAGTTATGGCAGAGGAAACGAAACGCAGCCAGAGTGAAATTGACGGCGTGCAGTACCGGCGCGCAAAAATATGGCAGATTGTGCTGGCGGCGTGCAATGCATTTGTGGGGATGAGCGTATACAGCCTCATCGGAATGGCGGGTTACAGCGCCAGCGTCGGCTACGGGATCA
>CAMTZV010000479.1 GCA_947086625.1 uncultured bacterium
CTCCTGCGAGGTCGATTTTATAATCGAGGCCAACGGGCAGGCCGTACCAGTGGAGGTCAAAGCGCAGACGAATCTGAAAGCAAAAAGCCTGAAAACCTACCGCGAAAAATTTCACCCTGCGCTCTGTGTCCGGGCTTCCATGACCGATTACAAAAAAGAAGACTGGCTCGTCAATCTCCCTCTGTATGCGGTCGGGGAAATCCGCCATGCGATCCGCTAAACCGCGCTCCCGCGCATAAAGAAAAAGGCTGCCAAGCATATCCGCTTTGCAGCCCTTCATTTATTCCTTTCCTTTTTATTTCCATTATTATCAAAATTTACGCTATGCAGCCTTCGGTCCCGCCGCCTGCGCACAGCTGCTCCACGATCTCATCCGCTTCCCTGATATTTTTGATACAGCGAAGCATGTCCGCGTATTCGTAGAGCCGCTTAAACCTGCCGTGCTGCTCCCTGTACTGCTCCAGAATCTGTTCGTAAATATCCGGGTCAATCTTGCTTTGCAGCCGGATGCAGTCGCAGAAGGTACGCTCCGGGCTATAGTAAAAATAGCTTCCGCACTTTGTCTTTTTTTCTACAATCTCACCCTTAATCCCTGTCTGTTTGAAATAAAATCGCTTTGTTGCAAACTCAAGCTCCATCTTTTTTCGGTCGGTACGCTCGGTCGCCAGACAAATCTCCTCCGGCTCCTCCTCAATGATACCGCCCAGATAGCACGCGCTTTCCATGCAGATCACGGCTCTGGGATTCAGCTTTGCGATCTCCACATATTTGTGGTCAACCGGCTTTGTGTAGCCGCATTCGTTACACCAATACCAGCCTCTTGCAAATTTTTCCAGCACCCCCGCTTCTTCCATCTCACGGATCTGCAAAACCGTGACACCCTTTTCCTGCAGCTGCTTAAAGCTCATGTAGCCCTTGTTTTCTTTAAATGCATTGATCATTCTCTCGCGTGTGCGTGGTAACATAATTAATCTCCAATCTATCGTTATCATTCGATTTCGCAAATACTGCGAGCCATAAGGTTACTTGTGATCCAGGCAGTACATTTGCTGACACACCGACTGAATAGTCAAATCTATTCTACAATGTTCCCGGGTGGGTGTCAATCGTCAAAAAGTCGAAAACAGCGGTCGCTTTTTATGCAAAACGACCACTGTCTTTTTAGTATTCCAGGTCATACACATATTGCACGCCGCCGGCCTTTTCATCACCCGCCAGAAAGCCAATCTGTGCACTGTTATAATACCATTCGCCGCTTGAGATCTCACCGTCCCAGTTCAAAAAGAAGTCCCCCTGCGTCGTCACGGAATTTCCGTCGTCATCCTGCACAAACCCCGTTCCGGTGCCGTTCCTGCGGAAGATCAGATATCCGCTCTTCTTCCCGTCGTGCAGCTCGTAAGCCACACTTGCCACCGGCAAAAGCGTCTGCTGCGAGCAGCCAACCTCAATTTCGCCCTCTCCCAGCCGGATGCGTATCGTCGGTGTCAGATCGGGCAGATTGCGCTCCACCGGATTTGTGCCCGGACGCACCAGGGCATTTCCGCTGAAAAAGCCGCTGTCCAGAAATACATTGTAATAGCTTTCCTTTTCGCTGTCGCTCAGCTGCATATCATAGATGACATGCCCGAAGATCCGCTCCATATCCTCGGCTACATACTCCTGCACATCCGACTGCGAAAAATCAAACCGCCCATATCCGTAGGCGAGCTGCGCCGCGATGCGCTGCTGATAATCCATCATCCGATTTACAAGGCTGACCTTGCTGCCGCCCTCGGGGAGCGGCTCTCCCTCAGGCGCCTGCTCGTCCCGGCTGCCCGGCTGCCCGGCCGCGCCGCTGAGCGCGATCTCCGACTTCAGATCGGTAACGGCCTGCGGTTCGTTGAAGCTGTTGTTCACCAGCTCGCCCGCTGTCGTGAGCTTTACGTAAACCTCCTCGATCTGGTCGTCGGAATAATCCGTCACATTCTCATCTGCGAGATTGATGCAGTACGCGTTTGTGATGATCTCATTTGCAGATGCCATCGCCGCGTCTGCCTCCTCACCCATCACATTTTTATAATAATTATAAAAGCTTCTCTGAAGCTCTACCTGATTTTTCGCGTATGCGAGCACCAGGTTTCGGTGCGCATCCTCGCCCGGCTGCTCCTGCTCGCCGGTTATATGCGGTAAAATAACCGGAGCTAAAAATTTTGCTCCCACAAGCAGTGCGATCAGCACCACACCGATGATAATATTGCGTTTTGTGATGATGTGGACTTTTTTCTCCTTCTTCTTCGGCGGTTCGGGGGGCTTCGCCTGCGGCTGCCCCGCAGCCCTTGCTTTTACTGCCGGAGCACTTCGCGCCGTCCGCTCGAGCTTCTCCACAAACCTCAGCCCGTAATCGGACGCAAAAACCGGCTTATCCGCAATCTCCTTTAAGACGGCCCGCGCCCCCTCAGGCTTTGTGATGTCATACTTATCCATGATAAGCTTAATCTTTTTTAAATCCTTCGAGGCATCCAGATATTCCTGCTCCGTTTCAAATTCCAGATCCCCCAGCTTCCACGTTTTTTCTGCCATAATTCTCTCCGCTTTTCCTGTATCCGTATTTTCTATACTATCATACCCG
>CAMTZV010000480.1 GCA_947086625.1 uncultured bacterium
TATGGTATTTGAGAAAAATAAAAAGAACATGACGTGCTACAATATGCCCTTCGGCAGCCTGATGATGGGTATCGACGCGAAGGGCGTGGACGTGGAGGAGACGGAAAGCCACATTCACGCCAGCGTCAGCTATGAGCTTGAGATGAACTATGAGAAGATGGCGGACTGCGAGATCTGTATCGATATCCGCGCGAAGGAGGCGGGAAATTTCCAGCTGGTCTGCTGAGCGATGCCCGGAAAGGCCGGGCGAAGGAGGAGGACGATGAGGGTAAAAAAGGCGATCATACCGGCGGCGGGGCTTGGCACCCGCTTTTTGCCGGCGACAAAGGCGCAGCCGAAGGAGATGCTGCCGATCGTGGACAAACCGACGATCCAGTATATCATCGAGGAGGCGGTCGCCTCCGGCATCGAGGATATCATCGTCGTGACGGGGCGCAACAAGCGCTCGATCGAGGATCACTTCGACCGCTCCATCGAGCTGGAGCTGGAGCTCGAGCGGTCGGGCAGGACGGAGATGCTGCAGAAGGTGCGCGGCATTTCCGAGATGGCGAATCTGCACTACATCCGGCAGAAGGAGCCGCGTGGGCTTGGCCACGCGATTCTTGCGGCGAGCCATTTTATCGGCAACGAGCCGTTTGCGGTGCTGCTGGGGGACGATGTGGTCGTCTCAAAAAAGCCGTGCTTAAAGCAGATGCTCGAGGTGTACGGGGAGTATCAGACCTCAATTCTGGGCGTGCAGACGGTGGCGCACGAGGCGGTCAACAAGTACGGCATCGTGGACGGGCATATGGTGGACGAGCGCGTGTACAAGGTCGACGACATGGTGGAAAAGCCGGAGCTCGACGACGCGCCCACGGATGTGGCGGTGCTCGGGCGCTACATCATCACGCCGCAGATCTTTCCGCTTTTGGAGACGCAGGCCGCGGGCAAGGGCGGCGAGATCCAGCTCACGGACGCGCTGCGCAGGCTTGCAAAGGAGCAGCCGATGTACGCCTACGACTTTAAGGGGCACCGCTATGACGTGGGGACAAAGACCGGGTTTTTGCAGGCGAATATCGAGTTTGCGCTGCGCGACGATTCGCTGAAGCGGGAGATGAAGGAGTACCTCGACGCGCTGCACCAGTACATGGAGCCGATGCTCCACTACGAGTAGGCGTCTGCGAGGACAATCTCCACAAAAAAGCCGTTCTCGTTTTTGGCCTCGAAGCGCCCGCCGTGAGCGCGGATGATGCGGTACGCCATCGGAAGGCCCATGCCGTGTGCGGACTTTGGGATGTTTTCGATGTGCGCGAGCACCTCCGCGGGGACGCCGCAGCCGTCGTCGCGGATCGCGATGTGCACGTGCCCGCTTTCGCGGCGGGCGCAGACGCGGATTTGGCAGCCGCCCGGGTTGTGGGCGATGCTGTTGCCGATGAGGTTTACGATGGCGCGTGAGAGGAGCCCCTCGTCCGCGAGGACGGCGGCGCGCTCATCCATATCTTCCATTTCCAGACTGCACGCGGCGGCGAGCGGATGGTTCATCGCGTCCGCCGCGGCGCGCCGCAAGAGCGGGCAGATGCGCACCGCTTTCTTCTGCGAGGGCTGCATATCGTATTCCAGCGACGAGATCAGGTTTAAGTCCTCGATCAGCTTTTTGATGCGGATGCTCTCCGCATTGATCGTTTTGATTTTTTGCAGCGCGTGCTCCGGCAGCGCTGTCTCGTTCATCATTTCCCCGGAATATCCCATAATAATGGAAAGGGGCGTGCGGATATCGTGCGAGATCCCGGAAATCCAGTTGGAGCGCGCCGTCTCGCGCCTTGCGAGCATGTTGTTTTTGCGCGCCATCGCCGCGGACGCCTCGTTGATGCTGTGCGCGATCTCCCGGAAAATGCCGCGCTCCCGCAGGACGACGTCGCGCTCGCTCTGCAGCTCCTTTAAGCCCGCCGTGATCGCTTTGATCCGAAGATAGAGGCCCCCGCCGAGGATGCGCGCGAGTATGAGCGCGAGGACGACGTTCAGGCATAAAATGGCGGCGAGCCGCTGCGGGAGGCTCTTAAACCATTTCTGCGAGTACGCCATCTGGTATTTGCCGATGGCGTTTTTCGGGATCCCGTAGACGAGCAGGCCGAAATCGGACGTGTGGACGTACACGGGATAGTCGTTTAAGTACCAGCGCGTAAATTTTGCGACGTCGTTTATCGTATAGTGCGCCGGAATGTCATCGGGCATGTGCCGCGACCACGCGACGTCTCCTTTGGCGTCGATCAGGACGCACCAGCAGCCGTCCGCGACGAGCGTCTCGTCGGACAGCGAAAATCCGTGCGCGGTCTGTGAAAGCGCGTCGGCGATATTTGCGGCCGCCTCCTGCGGCGAGCCCGCGTGGACGGACGTGTATGTGTCGCTTCCGATCACCGCGAACCCGAAAAAATTCAGCAGCAGAAGGACGACCGCCGTGGCCGCGGCGATGAGCGAAACCGAGAGGAAGATGTGGAATGAGGTGCGGTCAGTCTGTTTCATCGTCTGTCACCAGCTTGTAGCCAAGTCCTTTCACAGTCATCAAATGCTTCGGGTGGGAGGCGTTCCGCTCGAGCTTTTGGCGCAGGCGGCGGATGTGCACCATCAGCGT
>CAMTZV010000481.1 GCA_947086625.1 uncultured bacterium
CAGACGGTGGGAACCCCGGTGCCGCAGTCGATGGTGACGAGCCTGACGGCGTCCATCAAGGACTTGAAGCCCGGCAGCATTTTCGAGGGGAACGTGGCGTACATCAAGGGCTCGAACGTGATTTTAAGCCTGGAAAACGGGCAGAATATCCGCGCGCGTCTCGACAACCACGCGCTCAAGCTCGTGCAGGGGCAGTCCATGTTTTTTCAGGTGAAGGCGAACGAGGACGGCATGGTCTCAATCCGGCCCTACATGGGCGGGGGCAGCGCGGCGAACCCGACGATCTCGCGTGCGCTGGACGCGGCGGGGCTTCCGGTGGACGCGAAAAATATTGACATGGTAAACGCGATGATGAAGGAGCAGATGCCGATCCACGCGGACGCACTGCTGGAAATGCACCGCACAATCCTTACGGGCGGCAATGCGAGCGTGGAGACGCTCGTGCAGATGGCAAAGCTTGCGCTTCCGATCACGCCGGAGATGGCGGCGCAGTTTGAAAACTATAAAAACGATACGCACATGCTGCTCGGCCAGATGAATGAGCTGATGGAGAGCCTGCCCGAATTTTTGGAGTCGCAGTCGGCGGGCGTGCCGCAGATGGTTCAGATGAACGCACAGCTCGTGGAGATTTTGACGGCGGGCCTGCTTGAGGAGCCGCCGGCGGACGCGCAGCAGGCCGGATTGCAGGAAACGGGAGCGGCACCCGAGACAGCTGCGCCGGAAGGAGCCGCGGCGCAGGGGATGCCGCAGACGGCAGCGGGCGGCGCGCTGGAGGGCATGTTTTTGTCCGAGCTGGCGGACGATCAGGCGGGTGAGGCAAAGCCGGCGTTTTCGCCGAATCAGCTTGGCGCGATGCTCTCTCCCGAGCTGCGGGAGGATTTTGCGGACGTGCTGCGCAGCACGGGAAATCTGGCGGAAAATGAGGCGGTGTTCGACGAGAACGGAAGGCTCAACCCAACCCTGACGGCGCGGTCTCTCTTACAGATCATCAACCGGGAGCTGCTCGCACAGCAGGGCGGCTTAGAGCAGGACGACGTGAAGGATATTTTTTCCCACAAGGGCTACCAGAAGCTTTTGAGCCATGTGATGGAGGAGCAGTGGCTCGTGCAGCCACAGGATTTGAAGACGAAGGATAAGCTCGGGGAGCTCTACGAGCGGTTAAACCGCCAGATGGAGCAGATCGATAAAATTTTAAAGGCGACCGGGAACGAGCATACGCCGCTGGCGCGGGGAGCGGAGCAGGTGCGCGGCAACATGGAGTTCATGAACGAGGTGAACCAGATCTACAACTACGTGCAGATCCCGCTCAAGCTCTCAGGGCAGAATGCCAACGGCGACCTCTACGTGTATACGAACAAAAAAAAGCCGCGGGAGAAGGACGGCGAGCTCTCGGCGTTTCTGCATCTGGACATGGAGCATCTCGGTTCGACGGATGTGTTTGTGAAGATGAAGGGGAGAGCGGTGGACACGAACTTTACGTTTTCGGATGACGAGAGCTTTGCGCTCGTGCAGAAGTTTCTGCCGATTCTGGATGCAAAGCTGGCGGCGCTCGGCTACACGAGCACGATCACCGTGAGTAGCGAGCAAAAAAAGATGGATTTTGTGGAAGATTTCCTGAAAAAGGATTTGCCGGGGACATCGGGCGGCGGCGTGGTGCACCGGTATTCCTTTGACGTGAGGGCGTAGGATGGCTGAGGGTGCAAAAAAGGGAAAGGGACGGACTGCGGTCGCGCTCTCGTACATGCCGGGGGACGCGGCGCCGAAGATTCTCGCGACCGGGAAGGGCGCGGTGGCGGAGCGCATCATCGAGACGGCGGAGGAGGCGAACGTGCCGACCTATAAGGACGACAAGCTGGCGGATACGCTCTCGCGCCTTGAGATCGGGGATATGATCCCGCCGGAGCTCTACGAGGTCGTGGCGGAGATACTGGTGTTTGTGAATGATATGGATAAGATTCGGGCGAAGATCAAGAGATGATCGTGCGTCAGCCACGCCGCTGAAAGGCGGACAGTTTCTGTCAAAGACACACTTTCGTTCGGTTTCAAACGCAGCGGGACTAGGCTCGAAAGTACCTCGCCAAGTACCGGCGTTTTCAAACGGTCTTTTGCCAGAAACCGTCCACCCTCCGGCGGCTGGATATTGGCTGCGCGAATCTCTGGATCGCCTGCGTTAGGAGGATTTATTTGCAGAAATTGAACACGCGAAAGATTGGCGCGGAGAAGGAGCGCTTTGTGTGCGGCTGGTTGGAGGAGCGGGGCTACCGGATTGTGGCGCGCAATTTTTCATGCCGCACGGGCGAGATTGATCTTGTGGCGTGGGAGGGCGGCTATCTCGTGTTCGTCGAGGTGAAGTATCGGGCGGATGCGGGCTGCGGTGCGCCGGAGGAGGCCGTCGATCTGCGCAAGCAGCGCGCGGTTTCGCGGACGGCGCTCGTGTTTTTGCAGCGTTACCGGTTCGCGGAGACGACGCCCGTGCGTTTCGATGTGGCGGCGCTTTCCGGGGAGACGGTGACGCTGATTAAAAACGCGTTTGAGTTCTGCGGATAACGGTTCAGCCTGCATCCGCGCACTTGCTGCGCGTATGGCGGCGGAGAGGGGATATGAC
>CAMTZV010000482.1 GCA_947086625.1 uncultured bacterium
AAGGACGCTGGATTTCGCCTGAATGTGGAAGAGGCCGTCCGTGCGGTTCATCGACGTGATTTCCTTGTTGCCGTTAATATCCATAACCATGGTATTGAGCTTGTACTCAATCTTTAACTCCTCTACCTGGTCGATAAAGCGCTGTGCGTACTCGGGGCCGGTCAGCTCCTCCTTAAAGGTGTGCAGGCCAAAGCCGTTGTGGATGCACTGGTTTAAGATGCCGCCGAGCTGCGTATCGCGTTCCAGAATTAAAATGCTGTCGATGCCTTCTCTCTTCGCTGAAGCAGCCGCCGCAAGACCCGCGGGACCGCCGCCGATAATTACGATATCGTATGAACTCATGTTTATGCCTCCTCTATGCTTTTCTTGCTGTAGCCAACGACCATATTGGACTTGCCGCCGTTCTTGGTGATCTCAAGCTGGGACATGCCAAGCTCGCGGGAAATGATTTCCATCGTGCGCGGTGAGCAGAAGCCTGCCTGGCATCTTCCCATACCTGCGCGTGTCCTGCGCTTTACGCCGTCTAAGGACTTTGCGCCAAGCGGACGGGTGATCGCGTCGATGATCTCGCCCTCGGTAATCATCTCGCAGCGGCAGATAATGTTGCCGTATGCGGGCTTTTCGGCGATGAGCTTTGCATAATCCTCCTCGGAGAGCGTCTTCGGGTCGAGCACGCCCTTTCTCGTCCCGTTGAAATCCGGGTTCTTCTCGGGCTTTAACAGCCCGGCTACGATGTCGGCCACTTTCACGCCGATGGCGGGAGAGCTGGTAAGTCCGGGGGACTCGATGCCTGCCGCGTCAACGAAGAACGGCGCGTCCTCGAGTTCCTTAATGATAAACTCGTGGTGATCCTCATGCGCGCGGTTTCCGGAGAAGGAGGTGATGACCTGGCGTACCGGAACGTTCGGAACGGATTTGGTAGCGGCGGAGATAACATGCGCAAGGCCGTCCTGCGTCGTGTTCGTCGCATCTCTGTCGTCGTGGTCGTCCGCGGTCGGGCCGATTAAGGTGTTGCCGTGAACGGTCGGAGTCACGAGGATTCCCTTACCGTACTTGCCGGGAAGCTGGAAGATCGTGTTGCTCACGAGGCCGCCCGTCGTCTTGTCAAGGAGGCAGTACTCGCCGCGCCGGGGCGTGATGTTGATCTTGTCTGCGCTTACCATGTTATGGAAAATGTCGGCGTTGACGCCCGCCGCGTTTACAACGACCTTTGTCAGGATATCGCCGTTGTTCGTGGAGAGCAGCCAGCCCTTGTCCGTCTTTGTGATTTTCCGCACAGCGGTGTTGAAGCGGAACTCCACGCCGTTTGTGTATGCGTTTTCCGCCATCGCGATGTTCATGCCGAACGGGCAGACGATGCCGCCGGTGGGGCAGTAGATCGCAGCGATTGCCTCGTCGGAGAGGTTCGGCTCCATCTGGTGAAGCTCTTCCTTCTCAACGATGCGGCAGCCCGGCACGCCGTTTGCCTCTGCGTGTGCAAAGAGCGCCTCGAGGTTCGGACGGTCGTCCTCCGAGAAGCAGAGGATGAGAGAGCCGTTGCGCTTGAACGCGAAGTCCAGTTCTTTGGACAGGGGCTCCATCATTTCGTTACCTTTTACGTTTAATTCTGCCATCAGCGTTCCGGGCGCGCAGTCGATGCCGGAGTGGACGATCGCGCTGTTTGCCTTGGAAGTGCCTGCACAGACATCTTCTTCTTTATCTACGACACAAATATTTAAGTTGTAACGGGACAGTTCCCTCGCACTGGCGCTTCCGGTCACACCTGCGCCAATGATTACTACGTCATACATATTTTTCCCTCCCAAACTATGGTTAAAAGTTTCTTTGAAAAAGCCGTGCTTTTGAGATACCGTTTCCGGTATCTCATAGCACGGCTCTCATCTCTTGCTGACTATTTCGTTTTAAAGTACAGATAGGTTGTCAAATTACCACGGGATCAAAGCGTATACGCCAACTGCTGCCAGCGCGCCGACGATCGGTGCAACAACCGGAATCCATCCGTAGCCAAAGTTGGAATCGCCCTTGCCCTTGATCGGTAAGATCGCATGTGCAATACGGGGGCCTAAATCTCTGGCGGGGTTGATCGCGTATCCGGTTAATCCGCCGAGGGACATACCGATGGAAACGATGATGCCAAATACGTACAGCTTTCCAATACCGCCGACTGCGCCTTCATTGCCAAGACCCTTGATTGCGAATACAAGGATAAATGTGCCAACAGCTTCACTCAGGAAGTTCAAAGGAACGTTCGGAACGGAAGGGCCGGTGGAGAATACGCCGAGCTTTGTTCCGGGGTCATCGGTTGCATCAAACTGCTCTTTGAACAGAAGATATACGATGCACGCGCCTAAGAATGCGCCCGCAAACTGTGCAATGACATAACCGGGAACCTGAGACCACGCAAAGCTGCCGTCTGCGGCAAGCGCGATCGTGAGCGCCGGGTTAAAGGATGCGCCGGAAGCGGTACCGAAGATGAATGCGGGAACCATAACTGCAAGACCCCATGCAAACGTGATCTGGATGGAACCGGCACCCTTCATGCCTGATTTGTTCAATGTAACGTTAGCAACAACGCCATCACCTAAGATGATGAGCATACA
>CAMTZV010000483.1 GCA_947086625.1 uncultured bacterium
CTCTCCGAGGACATGCAGATGTACATGAGCTACATCCTAACGATGCTCACGGAGGAGGAGCTGATCGTAAACGCGCGCATTGACTGGAATGACGAGACGTATATCGCATGGAAAAACGACACGATCAGTCTTCAGGAATACCTCTACCACGTCATCAACGAGCAGTGGTTTGACATCACGAAATTCCCGACGAGCGAAGGGTATTCGGATTCCGAGGAGCTCTACGGCGCGCTCGTGGACTATGTAATGGAGCAGCTCAAGCACAATGACGGCTTTAACAAGCGCATTTATAAATATATGATCCGCGACAATTTAATAAGCGGCGTCGATATCTGCCTGATCCTTTACGAGCAGGACATTTTGGACTACGACGACGAGATGATCGCACAGCTGAAGGGCGGGACGTTAAGCCCCTTCGATTTTCTGACGGAGCGCATAAGACACCTTGAGATCACGCCGGCGCAGCTCGCGCTGGATCCGTGTACCGGCTCCTGCGTTATCACGGACGTGCAGACCGGAGAGCTGCTGGCGTGCGTTACCTATCCCGGCTACGACAACAACCGTCTGGCAAACACGGTGGACAGCGCCTACTTTGCGGCGTTAAACAGCGACCTGTCACAGCCCTTCTACAACAACGCAACCCAGGAGCGAACCGCGCCCGGCTCCACCTTCAAGATGGTGACGGCGACGGCGGGACTGACGGAGGGTGTCATAAATACCGGCACGCTCATCCAGGACAAGGGAAAGTTTGAGCGTGTGGAGGACGGCCCCAAGTGCTGGGCGTTTCCCGGCTACACACACGGCCGGATCAACGTCTCCGAGGCGATCCGCGATTCGTGCAACTACTTTTTCTACGAGCTCGGATGGCAGTTTTCGCAGGTCGGTGACAGCTATGTGGAGTCCGCGGGCATCGAGAAGATCACGAAGTATGCGCAGATGTACGGCCTCGGCGAGAAAACCGGCATCGAGACGGTGGAGAGCGAGCCGAAGATCGCCGACGAGTTCCCGATCACCGCGGCCATCGGCCAGAGTAATCACGACTTTACGACCGTCGTCCTCTCGCGCTATGTGACGGCGGTTGCCAACCGGGGGACGGTATACGACTACACACTCCTCAGCAAGCTGACCGACGCGGAGGGCAACGTGCTCGAGACATATATGCCCGAGGTCAAGAGCGAGATGACGGACATCTCCCAGTCCACATGGGACGCGATCCAGAGCGGAAACCGCATGGTGGTGCAGAACTTAAGCTCGTTTAACGATTTTGACACGCTGGAGGTAGCCGGCAAGACCGGAACGGCGCAGCAGGTGACAAACCGCCCGAACCACGCGCTCTTTGTGGGCTACGCGCCCTATAAAAATCCGAAAATATCCATCGCGACCCGTATCGCCTACGGCTACACGAGCCACAACGCATCGGACGTGTCCGCGGATATTTTGAAATATTACTTTAAGCTGGAGGATGAGGAGACGCTCATCAACGGAACCGCGGCAAACGTCGGGCAGACGTCAAGCTCGTTCACCGATTAGCCGGCGGGAATGCAGCCATAAACAAAAATCTTTAGAAACAGGAGGAAAAAACGTTGAACGCAAAGCCTGTGATAATCAAAAGCTCAAAAAACGGCATCAATCTGATCCTGGATGATTCGCTGTCCTTTCGCGAGCTGTTGGACGAAATCAGAGCCAAGTTTATCGATTCGGAACGATTTTTCCAAAACGCGCGAATCGCGATTTCCTTTGAGGGACGTGCGCTTTCCCAGGAGGAGCAGTTTGAGATCATCGATACGATTCAGCAGAACACATCCATCACGATCATCTGTATCCTGGATCACGACGATCTGATGGACGAGGTCATAAAGCGCAGAATGGGAACCTATGTTGAGGAGCACGCGCCGCAGACCGGGCATTTTTACAAGGGAACCTTACGCTCCGGTCAGCAGCTTGAGTCCGAGACGAGCATGGTCATCCTGGGGGATGTGAATCCCGGCGCGAAGGTCATCGCAAAGGGCAACATCGTTATTTTAGGCTCCTTAAAGGGCATTGCCTACGCCGGGGCAACCGGGGACGACACCTGCTTTGTGGCAGCACTCGAGATGGATCCGGTACAGATTAAAATCGGCGACTACATGGGGCGTGCCGCGGACAAAAAGGAGGCACCCGCAAAGGGTCTGCGCCGCAGGCAGAAGGAGGAAGCGCCCCTGCCGCAGATTGCGACGGTGTACGAGCAGCAGATCTTAATTGAGCCGATCTCATCCGGTTTGTTTAAACACATTTTGTAATGTTCCATTTTCGAGCCTGGCTCTGAACATTACATGAAATAAATGAAAATTTCCCAGGAGGATAGAAAGTATGAGTGAAGTAATTGTAATTACATCAGGAAAAGGCGGTGTCGGCAAGACCACAACGACTGCAAACGTGGGCACCGGATTGGCACAGTTGGACAAAAAGGTTGTTTTGATCGATACGGATATCGGACTCCGCAATCTGGATGTAGTTATGGGTTTGGAAAACCGCATCGTCTACAATCTGGTGGACGTCGTTGAGGGCAACTGCCGGATCAAGCAGGCATTGATCAAGGATAAAAAGTATCCGAACCTGT
>CAMTZV010000484.1 GCA_947086625.1 uncultured bacterium
AAGCGTAAGGGGCTTCCCGTTCAACGAGGCGGACTGCCGCGAAAAATCCAGAAACAGCCTGCCGTCATCATACAGCTCCTCCGCCGGCCTCCTGTGCTCCAGCATGGCGAACATTGCCCGTATTTTCCGAAGCAATGCCCCGATCGAAAAGGGCTTTGTGATATAATCCAGCGCCCCGGCCTCATAGCCCCGTATCTGGTCGCTCTCCTGATCGTTGGCCGTCAGAAAAATAACCGGCGTGCCGGGATGCTCGGGCCTTATGCGCCTGCAAAGGTCATAGCCGCTGCCGTCCGGCAGGTTGATGTCCAGAAGCACCAGATCGTATTCCGTCTGCGCCAGCAGCCCGGCGGCCGTACCTGCACACAGGGCCGAAGCCACATCGTACCCTTCAGAGATCAGATTGTAGGTCAGTGTTTTATTTAAGAGGTCGTCGTCCTCCACCAGTAAAATCTTCTTCATCGTCTTCCCTCCTGACCTACAGTATAACACGCCGCCAGACGAAAAAATACCCCCGGAACGATCCGTCCCGGAGGTATGTGTGTGTTTTGCCGCTCTTTACGGTGCCCGCCGCGCCTTAAAAATCTACGGCTGCACCGAAAAACAGTATTTCGTCGTCGACTCATACGTCTCGCCCGGTGCTAAAAACGGCTGCGCAAAATTTTTCTCGTTTACCGAATTCGGGAAATACTGCGTTTCCAGACAAAAGCCCTGCCGATTGTCGTAGGACACGCCGTCCTTTCCGGTCTGCCCGCCCACAAAATTGCCCGCGTAAAACTGCACGCCGGGGCAGGTCGTGTACACTTCCATTTTGATGCCGGATTTTGCTGACCTCGCACGCGCGGCGAGCGCGAGGCTGCCGTCGGAGCTGTCCAGCGCATAGTTGTGGTCGTAGCCGCTCACAAACGTAAGCTGCTCGAAATCGTCGCGAATGCGCGCGCCGATCGCCGTCGGCTCGCGAAAATCCATCGGCGTGCCGTCCACGGGCGCGATCTCGCCGGTCGGAATCGCCTTGCTGTCCACAACCGGCGTATAATGGGACGCAAAAATCTGAAGCTCCTGATCCTCCATGCTTCCGCCGTCATGCCCGTTCAGGTTGAAATAGGCGTGGTTCGTAAAGTTCGCGACGGTTTTTTTGTCCGTCGTCGCCCTGTAATTCAAAACGACCTCTCCCGCATCCGTCAGCGTGTAGGTCATCGTGACCTTCATCTCCCCGGGAAAGCCCTGCGCGCCGTCCGGGCTCGTGTGCGTGAATACGACGTGCTTATCGTCCGCCTCCGCCTCCTCCCAGACGACCGAGTGAAAGCCGTCCTTCCCGCTGTGCAGGTTGTTCTCGTTGTTGTTCGCCTCAAGCCGGTATGTCACGCCGTCGATCGTCACCTGCGCGTCCTTGATGCGGTTACCGTTGCGACCGATCACCAGCCCGAGATAGCCGCGTATGTTCTGATAATCCGCCGGCGTGTCATATCCGAGGATCACATCGCGCACGTTTCCGTCCTTATCCGGCACGCGGATCGCCCGCAGCGCCGCGCCGAGCGAGAGGATGTCAACCTCCATGCCGCCCGCGTTTTTTAAGGTGTACTTTGTGACCTCGACCCCCTCGTTTGTCTTTCCAAAGCTCGTCTTTGCCATGTTTTTCTTCTCCTGATATAATGACATTCAATCGCTTTACATTTTATTCGCCTCAGGACTTTGCAGGGTCTGCCCCAGCGAAAGCAAGGGCACCTGCTGCAAAGTCCGTAAAAACATGTAAAATGCGTCAGAGAATCCAGCCTTTCGCCGAAGGCGAACTCTCATAGGCTGGATTCCATACTATGGTCAGTTCACTGACCATAGTATGCATTCGCCCCGTGCTTCCGGTAAAAATGCTTTTCCTTTATGCAGTCCGGCGCGGGAGTCACTCTCGGATTGATAAGCTCCGTGTTGCGCGCCATCTTTGCAACCTCCTCGAGCACGACCGCGTTGTGCACCGCCTCGGCCGCATCCTTACCCCATGTGAAGGGGCCGTGGTTCTGGCAGAGCACCGCCGGGGTGTACATCGGATTGATGCCGCGCTTCTCAAACGTCTCGATGATGACGACGCCCGTATTTTTCTCGTACGCCTCCTCGATCTCCTCCGGCGTCAGATTGCGCGCGCACGGGATCGGCCCGAAAAAGTAATCCGCATGGGTCGTACCGTAGAGCGGGATATCCCTGCCCGCCTGCGCCCACGCCACCGCCTCCGGCGAATGCGTGTGTACGATGCCGCCAATCTCGGGATATTTGCGGTACAGCTCGATGTGCGTTGCCGTGTCCGAGCTGGGCTTGTATTTCCCCTCGATCCGGTTCCCGTTCAGATCCACCACGACCATGTCGTCCGGGGTGAGCGCGTCATAGTCCACGCCGCTGGGCTTGATGACAAAGCAGCCCGATTTCATATCCCTTCCGCTGACGTTGCCCCACGTATATGTGATGAGCCCCCTGCGCGGCAGCTCCATATTTGCCTCGTAGACGTCCTTTTTCAACTGTTCTAACATGTAAATTTCCTCTTTTCTGCCACTGTTTTGGCATCCGATATCCAGCCTGCGCTCTGCCGGCATGGCTAACAGATATTTATTTATG
>CAMTZV010000485.1 GCA_947086625.1 uncultured bacterium
TTGGAATTTAAGGCATACAAACAGCACGCTCAGGTGATCGGTAATTTTAATAAGGATTTTGTGCATACAGGAATATTTCCGCGAGAGATTAGCAGGAAAATTGGAAGAGCACAGGAGATCCGTCATGCGTCAGATTATGATGATTTTTATCTGGCTTCGGCTGCAGACGCAGAATCGCAACTCAAAACGGCAACAGAGGTAGTTTCCATGGTGGAAGAATATCTGGGGTCAGTGATAACTGAAAATAATCGAGAATCGTGATTCGGGGGAAGATCGGGTTCAAATTTTGCCGGAAGAAAAAGCATCTGGAGCAGTGACGGATGCCACGTAGGCACATCCGGCGACCACTTAGGAAAAACCTATTGCTTCAAATGGAAGAACTTTGTAAAATTTTAACAAAATTTACAAGGTTCTTCTTATTTTTTTGAGGATTTTGTGAAAATTTTTGATAAAACAGGTTCGGTTAGGGAAACTATTTGTATCTGTTCAGTCATCAACTGTGGATGTGCGGTTCTTGCTGGACGGCAAAAAAGAGAGGAGGCAATGGACAGGCATGAGACGAACCGAAAAGTTGATGAAGGACTGGATGTTTTTTTACCGGGACGGGAAAAAGCGTCTGGTGGATCTGCCCCATACGTGGAACGGGAAGGACGGACAGGACGGGGGAAACGACTACTACCGCGGAACCTGCGCGTATGAGAAGCAATTCGCAAAGCCGAAGTTTGAAGAGGGGGAGCGGGTTTATATCCAGTTTCAGGGCGTGAACGCCAGTGCGAAGGTGTTTTTGAACAAAAAAAATGTCTGTACGCACGACAACGGCTACGCGACGTTCCGGGCGGATATCACGGAGCTGCTGCAGGAGGACAACCTGCTGCGCGTGGAGGTAGACAACGGGAAAAACGGGAAGGTCTATCCGCAGGTCGCCGATTTTACGTTTTACGGCGGCATTTACCGGGACGTCGAATTTCTCATCGTGCCGCAGTACCACTTTGACCTGGACTATTACGGAGGCAGCGGGATTCGGGTGTCCACGGAGGTAAAGGGCAGCACGGGGTATCTGGACGTGGAGACGTACACGAACACGGAGCCCGCGAGGGACCGGGAGTTTGAGGTGCGCCTGACGCTTGCGGACGCGGCGTCTCGCACGGTGTGCACAGCCGAGGGGCGCGACGTGCGCATGGAGGTAAAGAATGTGCACCTGTGGGACGGCGTGCGCGACCCGTATCTGTACCGGCTGACGGCGCAGCTTTTCCAAAGCGGGACGCTTCTCGACGAGATTTCCGTAAACTGCGGCGTCCGCACGTTTTACGTCGATCCGGACAAGGGCTTCTTTTTGAACGGGCGATCATATCCGCTGCGCGGCGTCTCCCGCCATCAGGATTTTAAGGGCATCGGAAATGCGATCTCCCACGAGCAGATGGAGCGGGACATGAACCTGATCCGGGAGGTGGGTGCAAACACGATCCGGCTTGCACACTACCAGCACAGCCAGTATTTTTACGACCTGTGTGACACGTACGGCATGGTCGTGTGGGCGGAGATCCCGTACATCTCGGAGCACATGCCCGGGGGACGGGAGAATACGTTTTTCCAGATGAAGGAGCTGATTGTGCAGAACTTCAACCATCCGTGCATCGTGACGTGGGGCATTTCCAACGAGATCACAATCTCTGGGAAGCACAGGGAGGACATGCTCGACAATCATCACGCGCTGCAGCGGCTTGTGAAAAAGTTTGACCCGACGCGGCCGACGACGCTCGCGTGCTACGCGATGTGCCATCCGTTCCACCCGGTGACAAAGATTACCGATCTGGTGGCGTGGAACCTGTATCTGGGCTGGTACGTGCCGGGGCTGAAGCTGAACGATCTGTTCATGAGGTTTTATCATCACAAATACCCGACCCGACCGCTGGGCTACTCCGAGTACGGTGCGGAGGGGATGCCGAACCTGCACAGCGAAAAGCCAAGACGCGGCGATCACTCGGAGGAGTATCAGGCGAAGTATCATGAGTACATGCTCGCGTGCTTTGACCGCCATCCGTTTTTGTGGTCGACCTACGTGTGGAACATGTTTGATTTTGCGGCGGACGCGCGCGACCAGGGCGGTGAGCCGGGCATGAACCACAAGGGGCTTGTCACGTTTGACCGGAAGATTAAAAAGGACAGCTTCTATCTCTATAAGGCGTGGTGGAGCGACGAGCCGTTTGTGCATCTTTGCGGAAAACGCTTTCAGTACCGCTGCGGCGCGTCGACGGAGGTGACCGTGTACTCCAACCAGCCGGAGGTAGCCCTCTACAACAATGGCAGGCTGATCGCGAAGAAAAAGGGGGCGCACGCGTTTCATTTCCGGGTGACGCTGGAGGCGGAAAACCGTCTCGAGGCGCGCGCGGGAAAGCTTTCCGACACGGCGCTCGTCTATAAGAGCGAGAAGCCGCGGCCGGAGTACAGGGTAAAAAAAGGCAAAAGTCAGAACTGGGTTTGAGGAGAAAGGTAAAAGGTTATGGAACAAAACAAAAATGAACTGAAACAGAGGAAAAAGGCGTACCGCAAGGCGCGCAGGAAGGCGACACGCCCGTGGAAGGCACTGACCTGG
>CAMTZV010000486.1 GCA_947086625.1 uncultured bacterium
TTGTCCGCATGTGGTCGCATTATGACGCTGTGAGATAAAAGGGAATACACAATTTGCGCCCGCTTGACAGCGGGCCTTCTTTATGTTATAACTGTACTAGTAGAACTAATACACATAGGACGCAGTTGCACAAACCGACCAAAAAAATTGAAGGGATTCGGGGACAGCCGTCGTTCCAATATATGGAAGCAATATATGAAGGGAACTTAGACGGCCCGCAGGCATAGTCTGCGGCAGGTCAAAGGTGCGGAGGGATTTATGGACAGGAAAACGCTCATACCGAAAATGATGTGGCTGCCGCTTATTTTGACGCTTGTGGCGAACGCGCTCGCCTACAACGTGTCGCGTATTTTTACGGCGGGGCGCGTGCACGCGAACCTCTCGAATCCGCTGGATGCGCGCATCCCGTTCGTGCCGTGGACGCTGTGCATTTATTTCGGCTGCTATCTGTTCTGGATCGCGAATTATGTGATCGCGTGCAGGCAGGAGCAGGAGCGGGCGTTTCGTTTCCTGAGCGCAGATCTCTTTGCAAAGCTGGTCTGCCTTGTGTGCTTTCTCGCGTTTCCGACGACGAACACGCGGCCCGTCGTCACGGGGACGGGCTTCTGGCAGGAGGGGATGCGCTTTCTCTACCGCGTGGACGCGGCGGACAACCTCTTCCCGTCCATCCACTGTCTGACGAGCATGTTCTGTTACCTGGCAGTCCGGAAAAATGAGCGCGTGCCGCGCTGGTACCGCGCGCTCTCGTTTCTTCTCATGGTCGGCATCTGCGTCTCGACGCTGACGACGAAGCAGCACGTGTTGATCGATGTGGCCGCGGGCGTCGCTCTTGCCGTCGGAAGCTTCGTATTCGTGGAAAAAAGCGGGTTCGCGGCGTGGTACGCGAGGACCGCTGAAAAAATATATGCCGGGCTGGCAGGAAGAATGCCTTCCGACGAAATACCCATGAGAGAAAACGGGCGGGCAAAACATGAAGAAGGGAGGGAGCCACTATCAGCAAAAAGGTAAAGCTATGGGTCATCGTGATTTTCGTCCTCGTGTGCCTGTATTTTGCGAAGGAATTTTTTGACCACAAGTTTGATTCCGTGGAGGCACTCCAAAGCTACATGAAGGGCTTCGGGGTTGGCGCGCCGCTCATCCTCACGCTGTTTCAGGCGTTTCAGGTCGTCGTCCCGATACTGCCCGGATATCTCGGGTGCGCGGCGGGGGCAATCGCATTCGGTAGCGCCACGGGCTTCTGGTGCAATTATATCGGCATCAGTGTCGGCTCGATCATCGCCTATTTTCTGGCGAAGCGCTACGGCATCGACCTTGTTCTGTCGATGTTTTCAAAAAAGCAGTACGAGACGTGGAGCACGCGCATAGAAAAGAGCCGTTCGTACGAATGGTTTCTGTTCATCGCGACGCTGCTTCCGCTGTTCCCCGACGATTTTCTGTGCTATTTTTCAGGGCTTATGAACATGAACAGTAAAAAGTTTGTATGGATCATAATTCTCGGAAAGCCGTGGTGCATTCTGGCGTACAGCCTGGCGTTCGGCATTCTGAAATAGAGTAACAGTTTAGCCTGCGGCTTCACCGTTACGGAATAGCCAGCTTACATTTGATAAGGATTCGATAAAAGAAAGGACAGATGACATGAAGAAAAAATTACCCGGATACTACGATTACACGGTTGTACTTACATACTGCGGGATGCTCTTTGCGTTCTGCGGCATCCTGCGGGTGCTGGCACAGGACTACTGGCAGGCGGTCTGCTGCCTGATGCTGGCGGGCGTCTGCGACATGTTTGACGGGGCGGTCGCCTCCACGAAGGAGCGGACGATCCGGGAACGGCGCTTCGGCGTGCAGATCGATTCGCTGAGCGACCTCGTGAGCTTTGGCGTTCTGCCGGGCATTTTTGTCTACGAGATATCGGATGCGAACCCGTTCGTCGGACTTGTGGCGGCACTTTTCGTTCTGTGCGCGCTCATCCGGCTGGCGTATTTTAACGTGCTCGAGGAGGAGCGTCAGAACGAAAGGGGGGGGGCGGCGCGCAAGCTTTCTGGGCGTGCCCGTCACGACGATCGCGGTGCTGCTTCCGGCGATCTATCTGCTCTACGACTATAAGGTGTGTCGGAGTACAGTCTGCTTTCCGGTGATGCTTTTGCTTGTGAGCGCGGGCTTTCTTGCGCCGATCGAGATCAAAAAGCCGGGAATCGCGGGCAAGTTTGGCATTCTCTGTGTCGGGATGATCGAGGCGGTCGGTATGTTTCTGTTTTTAGGATGGGGTGCGGTATGAAGGATTCATGGATGCTGCGGTTTTTGTATCGGACGCTGCCTGGCAGGCTGTGTCTGAAAATACTGACGTTGCCGGCCGTATCAAGGCTGGCAGGGGCGTTTCTCTCGAGCGGCGCGTCGCGCTTTGTTGTGCCGTATTTTATACGAAAGCACGGGATCGATATACGGGAGGTTGAGATCCCGCGGGGCGGCTTTCGCTCGTTCAACGAGTTTTTTGCGAGAAGGCGGCGCATGGAGCCGCTTTCTGCCGGGGAGGGAGCGCTCATCAGCCCGTGCGACGGCCTGCTGTCGGTCGTGCCGATCC
>CAMTZV010000487.1 GCA_947086625.1 uncultured bacterium
CGCGGACGTGGCGGAGCGGTGCGGGACGATCACGAACGAGATCCTCTCAAGGCTTGGCGGACGGATAGAGCGGGTAGCCGTGCCCTAGAGCGTGTTTGAAAATTCATTCCCGCCAAAACACACTCTAATTTTTAAATTTCGCCTCGCAGTATTTGCACCGGTAGACCTCGCGGTCGGGATCGGTGAGCACAAAGATCTGTTCTAATTCCTGCTCGATCGAGGTGATGCAGCGCGGATTTTTGCAGAAAATCACGTTATGTACCTCCTTCGGGAGCCGAAGCTTCTTTTTCTCGACGATCTTGTCATCCTGGATGACGTTGACGGTGATACGGTGGTCGATAAAGCCGAGGATATCGAGGTCAAGGGCGTCGATCGGGCATTCCACTTTGATAATGTCTTTTTTCCCCATCTTGCTGCTCCGCGCGTTTTTGATGATCGCGACGGGGCAGTCGAGCTGGTCGAGCTTTAAATCGTGATAGATGCGCAGGCTCATCCCGGCCTGGATGTGGTCGAGGACGAAGCCCTCGTTGATTCCGCTTATATTTAACATTTCACATACCTCCCTGTTCGGCTGCAAGAGATTCGGGTGCGAGCCCGAGCAGCGTCAGAATGAGCGCCATACGCACGTACACGCCGTACTGTGCCTGCTTGAAATATACGGCCCGCGGGTCGTCGTCCACCTCGACGGAGATCTCGTTGACGCGGGGAAGGGGATGCAGCACGAGCATATCCTCCGGCGCGAGGCTCATCTTTTCCTTATCCAATATGTAAAAATCCTTCATGCGCACATAGTCCTCCTCGTTGAAGAAGCGCTCGCGCTGCACGCGCGTCATGTAGAGGATGTCGAGGCTTCCGATGGCATCCTCAAGCCGTTCCATCTCGCGGTACGGGACATGGTTCGCCTCCAGCACATCGGTGCGGATGTAGCTGGGAACGCGCAGCTCCTCGGGGGAGACGAGTACAAATGTAACGTCCGGGTAACGGATGAGGGCATGAATGAGCGAGTGGACGGTTCGTCCGAATTTCAAATCGCCGCAGAGCCCGATCTTCAGATGATCGAAATGACCCTTCAGATTGTAGATTGTGAGAAGGTCGGTCAGAGTCTGGGTGGGGTGCTGGTGTCCGCCGTCGCCGGCATTAATCACGGGAATGCCGGATTTTTGGGAAGCGACCAGGGCCGCGCCCTCCTTTGGATGGCGGATCGCGCAGATATCTGCGTAGCAGGAGATCACGCGGATTGTGTCGGAAACGCTCTCACCCTTTGCGGCGGAGCTGCTGTCAGAGCTGTGGAAGCCGAGGACGCTGCCGCCGAGGTTTTGCATCGCGGCCTCAAAGCTCAGCCGTGTGCGTGTGCTCGGCTCGTAAAAGCAGGTCGCGAGCTTTTTGCCGTCGCAGGCGTGGGCGTATTTTTCAGGGTGTCTTTCAATGTCGCCGGCGAGGGAGAGCAGCTTGTCTGTCTCCTCCACCGACAGGTCCAGCGGACTCATTAGGTGACGCATGTATGATCCTCCTTCAGGCATTTTTCTTATCATATAACATCGCAGGAGGAAATTCAAGAATACTTTTTGCAGCCGAGCACCCGCTCAAACAGAAGGCCAGCGCCCATCCACAGCGGCGCGTAGTCGAGCCGGATCAGCCCCCGGACGTTGAGCCTTGCGCGGCTGTAGTCCCACGGGCAGCAGCCGTGCTTTTTTAAAAGGCTTCCGCTGACGAACTCTCCGGTCAGGATGGCGAGCGAGTAAAGGCCGCCGCGCAGGAAGAGCGGCAGATGCCCGGTGTAGCGGTAGAGCGGCTTTATGAGCGCGGCACAGCCGTAGATCGGGAACATCCATACGGACGTCTGTCCGAGCAGCTTTTTATCGTTTCGGCAAAGGCTCCCGAAGGAGGTGAAGAGAATTTCCATGCACCAGCCGGTCAGCCCGCAGACACAAAAGTTTTTTGAGAGAGAAAATTTTCGTTTATGCATACAAAAAGTATGCACATTCTGCATTTTTTCTATACATTTTTGGCGAATCTACTTGCGCCGTCCCGCAAAAAGCAATAATATTTAGGGAGGAACAGGCGAGGAGAAGCCTGTGTCGGAACAAAAACGGTTGTAAATCTATATACTGGGAGAAAGCCTATGAGCACTGCAAAAAAATTCCGGGGCTGCAGGATTATGATCTATCCGACGGACAGCGAAGAGCTTCTGGTCGACACGACGGTGACGGATTATAACGCGCAGACGAATATCGTATATGTGCCGGAGCTGGACGTCAAAAATCTGACGTCTACAAGTGTGCGGGTGCGCATTTTTGCAAACCCGGATTTATATGAGTACAATGCAAATATCCGTGTCGGAACGAGCCATATCCGGGACGTGGAGGTCGCGCTCTTCCGCGAGCGCAAGGTTGAGGACAGGAGATACCACAGGCATCAGGTGGACGCGGTGGGCGTCATCAAAAGCATCATCATAAACAGGCAGGAGGTGACGCTGCACCGTCCGATGAGCGTGGACGTGGCGGATATCAGTGCCAGCGGTATTCTCTTTGAGGCGGGCAGCTACGACTTTCGGATCGGCACGCGGGTACGCCTGTCGGTG
>CAMTZV010000488.1 GCA_947086625.1 uncultured bacterium
AGTCTGGTGTTTTATGCCTGGGGTGAGCCTGTTTTTGTGTTTCTCATGATTTTTTCTGTTTTTGTGACATGGCTTTTGGGAGAGGGGATGCAGAAAAGGCATGCAAGGCTCTGGCTGGCTGTCGGCGTCGTTTATCATGTGACGCTGTTGTTTCTGTTCAAATATCTGAGTTTTTTTGCCGCACAGGCAGGAGCGCTTTTAAATCTGGATTTTTTTGAAATCGAGCTGCCGCTTCCGATCGGTATCTCATTTTATACGTTTCAGCTCATGTCGTATTTATTTGATGTCTATCGCCAGCGTGCGCAGGTGCAGAAAAATCCTTTCTACCTCGGATTATATACCGCATGTTTTCCGCAGCTTATTGCGGGGCCGATTGTGCGTTATGAGAAGATAGCGGCTTCGATTACGGATAGAAGAGAGACCTTCGATGATGTTGTAACGGGAATGAAGCGTTTTATTTATGGTCTTGGCAAAAAGGTTTTGCTCTCAAATTATGTTGCACAGATCGCAGACAGCATGTTTGTGAGAGCAGGAAGTTTGCCCGCTGTGATGGCGTGGCTGGGGGCAATTTCCTACACGTTTCAGATTTATTTCGATTTTTCCGGATATTCGGATATGGCGATCGGGCTGGGGCGGATGTTCGGATTTCATTTTGACGAAAATTTTGATTATCCCTATCTCTCAAAATCGGTCACGGAGTTCTGGAGAAGATGGCATATTTCACTTGGTACGTGGTTTCGGGATTATGTATATATCCCGCTGGGCGGAAACCGCGTAAAACGCGCGCGTCATATCTTTAATCTGCTTTTTGTATGGCTTTTAACGGGTTTGTGGCATGGCGCGAACTGGACGTTTCTCGCGTGGGGGCTGATGTATTTTGCATTTCTATTGCTGGAAAAAGTGACCGGATTGGCGGAAAAGCCGCACATTTTTTCCCGTGTCTATACGATGCTCGTCGTCATATTTGCGTGGGTTATTTTTCGCTCCGATTCCATTCATGACGCTGCCTTGTTTATCGGAAATATGTTTGGCGCCTTTTCCGGTCGTTTGAGCGATCCGACATTTTTTACGATCGTCAGAGCTACGGGGCTTGTTTTTGCAGCGTGCGCGGTGGGATGTGTGCCGTTTTTAAAAAGTATTTTTGCATTGCTGGCGGAAAGGAGGCTGGCATGGGTCGAATCGGTCTGGATTTTGGCGGTCTTTTGCTCTCCGTGTTACAGGTTATAAACGTGTCCTATCAGCCGTTTATCTATTTTAATTTTTAAAGGGAAAGGGGAGAAGGCAATGAGAAAGAAGCATACGTTCGATCAAATTGTGATTGGAGGGATTCTTGCTCTTTTAGTTTTTCTTGCAGGTACGATAGCGGTGCGATTTTTCACGAGACAGATATGTGTGGAGCGCTTTCAGATGGACAATGCATTTACAAGGATGGTATGGTTTGACAACAGTGAGGCCGGAGGATTTGAGGAATGTGGGACAGAAACAGATACGTGGATCGCGATTGACTGGGAAAAGCAATATCCGTTTGAAGGGGCAGAAAATGAGACCAGACGGGAAGGTGCGGCGGCAAAAGCTGCTTTTTATGCGGATCATCTGGATGCACTTACAGTTTCTATGGAGCAAAAAATTGAAAGCTATGCGACGGATATGCTCGTGGGCTACTATCAATGGGTTGCGCTGGCAAAGAGCTATGACCGGCGGATTGGCTGGGCTGATGCGAAACAGTTTCTGGCTACGAATTCAGACGAGGAGATCCTTTTTCTGGACAACGGCTATCTGACGGATGCGGAGCCGGCGATTGACAAACAGGATATCGAAGAAATCGCGGATCAGGTCGCAGATTTTCATCATTTTCTGGATGCGAACGGAATTGATTTTTGCTATGTAAATGCAGGATCCAAGGTGTGTCCTTATGACAGGCAGATGCCGGATGTGTGCTGTGAATACTCAAATGAAAACGGGGATAGTCTCATAGAAGCGCTCCAATTTCGGAATGTGGATGTACTCGATATGCGTGCATGTATGATTGCAGACGGGCTGGACTGGTACGATTCCTATTATGTTACAGATCATCACTGGAAAACGGAGACCGGACTTTGGGCTGCGGGGGTGCTCGGCAGATGGCTGAATGAGAAAAGCGGTTTTTCGTTTGATGATTTTTATTTTTCAGAATCGTCCTATTTGCTTCAAAAATACGAGAATTATTTTATTGGAAGTCAGGGGAGAAGCGTGACGTTCGCAGAGGCTGATCTGGAGGCTTACACAAAAATTACACCCCGTTTTGATACGGATTTTTCCGTTTGGATTCCGGAAAGAGGGATGGAACAGAGCGGAACATATGCTGAGGTATTATTTCAGGAGGAAGCTTTTTCAGGTATTGCGGAGTACACGAAGGAGGATTTTCTGGAAAAAGTGGACGCTTATAATTGCAGCAGGCTGAATAATGAGGCGCTTGCAGTTATAAAAAATAATCATGCAAGGCATAACCGTGATAAAAAAATTTTGATGCTTCAGGATTCCTTCGCATGGTATCTGACTTCATATTTAGCGTGTGACGCAGGACAGATTGATGTAATC
>CAMTZV010000489.1 GCA_947086625.1 uncultured bacterium
GAGCGGGCGAGGCGGTGATCACGGCGAAAGCGTCAAAGGCAGGCGGCATGACTGCGACGTGTCAAGTCAAAGTGATCGCGCCGATTTACAAGCTGGAATTATCCGATCCGGGAGCGGAGGAAGGAGCCGGAAAAACGGTTCTGTATGCAGGGCAGAGTGTCAGCCTGAACGCGGAGTACTGGCCGAAGGATACAACGTCCGATAAGACGGTGGCCTGGTCGAGCTCAGACGAAAGCATCGTCGCCGTGCGAAACGGGCGAGTGACGGCGGGCGTGGCAGGAGGCGCGAGAATTACGGCTGCGGTGGGCGGCTATACGGCATCCTGGGATGTGGAGGTGAAGGGATGCAGCGTGATCTTCCACCAGGCCCAAGGAGCCGTCTTAGAGAGCGTGTCTTTGGGATACGGGAAAAGTATTGCGGATACGCCGACGGGCAGGCTGCCGGAGGCGGAAAAGCAGTCCGGCAGCATTTTCCGGGGATGGTATACGAAAGCGGAAGGGCAGGGCAGCGTGTTTTCGGAGAATACGCCCGTCTATGCACAGGAGACGCATGTCTATCCGCATTATCAGAAAGTCGGCGGGGGATTTTACGTGATTCCCGTGGGCGACCAGATCTACACGGGAAGCGCCATCAAGCCGAAGGTACAAGTCTTTGACGGTACGGTTGCGCCCGACGGAAGCCTGATCGGCCAGGATCAGGAGGAAGTGCTTGCGCTTGTGGAGGGAAGGGACTACACGCTCTCCTACAAAAACAACAAAAACGTCAATGCGGAGGGCGCGGCACGTCCCACGATCATCGTGAAGGGCAAGGGAAATTATACCGGAACCAGGAATGTGTATTTCGATATTCTTCCAAAGGCTCTGACGGACCACGATATTGAGGCGCAGGACATCACGGCGGCGTACACCGGCCGGACGATCAAGAGCGCGCCGGCCGTGTACCGGAACGGAAAGAAGCTGGCGGCAAACAGGGACTACACGTGCACTTATCCGCAGACCGGAACGGGCGCCTACAGCAAAACGGGCGTTTATCCGATTGTGATTACGGGCAAGGGCGGATACAAAGGAAAGATAACAATCTATGAGACGATCACGTCGGACGTGCTTCTCGGAAAGGTCAGCGTGGCCAGGATTCCGAAGCTGACTTACAACAGCGAGCAGCTCAGACAGGAGGGAGGCATCAGGCCGGATGCTTTGACGGTGACTTATAAGAGGCAGCCGCTTGTCAAGGGACAGCACTATACCGTCTCCTACAGCGGCGACCAGGGGATCGGAAAGGCTACGGTCACCCTCACGGCGGTGCCGGGCAGCGGTTATGCCGGAAGTAAAAGTGTGACTTATCAGATTGTCGGGACGTCCATCGCGAAAGCGAAAGTAGAGGGACTTACCGATAAGGAGTACGTGGAAATCGATAAAAGTCTCGACGTTTTCGGGGCGGAATACGAAAAAGAGTATCAGAAGATGCGGCAGACGCCGGGGAGCTATCGCCTGACGCTTGACGACCGTGTTCTCGAGGAGAGCAAAGACGGTATAACCGGCGATTATGTGGTGTCCTATGCGGGCGCGGCACAAAGAGGCGCGGTCAGGGCCGGCGCAGCGACAATCGTCTTTAAAGGCATTAACGAATTTAGCGGACAGCTTAAGAAAACGTACAGGATTACGCCTTGTGAGCTGCGCGCGGACAGACTCGGAGGAGACGGGGATTTCACCCTCGCCTATTACACGCAGGACGCGCCCGGGACGGTGATCGGGCTGACTGATCCAAACGGGATTACCACGCCTTACATGAAGGGCGGCAGCAAACCCGTGATACTGGTTTCCTTTGGCGGGCTGGCGCTTGTGCAGGGCAAAGACTATACGGTCAGCTACAAAAACAATAACGCATTGACGACGTCGGATATGGAACCGGGGAAACTGCCTGTCTATACCGTAAAGGGAAAAGGGAATTTTAAGGGAACCATCACCGGAAACTTTACCGTAACCGACGGAAAGTTTGACGGTCAGTCAAACAATAAGGGCAAGATTACCATGACGCTCAAGGATGTGGTCTATCGCGAGAAGAAGGGCGCTTACAAGACGAAAGCGGTTTTGCGCGACGCAAACGGAGCAGCGCTTGCGGCGGGCAAAGACTACGATAAAAACCTGCAATACACTTATGAAACGGAGACGGAGGTTTTGGTTCCTGGCGACGGAGAACCCGTGCGGGCAAAGAGAAACGCCGGGGAGATTGTTGGGGAGGAGGATATGCCCCAGGCAGGCACGTCCATCCGCGTGACGGCGCAGGGCATAGGCGCATATGCGGGGGAGGGACAGACGCCGCCCCGGATTTATGCGGTGTACCGCATTGTCACAGCCGATTTCGCGAAAGCGAAGGTGGCCGTGCCGGCGAAGAGTTATCAGGACGGCAGACCGGTCACTTTGACGGCGGATGATTTGACCGTGACTTTAAGCGGTGCGCCGGGGCCGCTCGTCTTAGGGGTGGACTACGAGATAGAGGAGGAGAGCTATATAAACCATACGAAAAAAGGCCGGGCGAAGGTTACCTTGAGAGGGATCGGAAACTATGGCGGCGAGAA
>CAMTZV010000490.1 GCA_947086625.1 uncultured bacterium
AATCTCCGCCGTCTGCTTCATGCGCGGCACAAGCTTGCCGACCTTAGGGCCGGGGCTCTCCGCGCGCAGAATGTGCATGGTAAAGCCCTTGCTGCGCTCATCGCCCGGGGATACCGCAAGCAAAAAGACGAGCACACCCATACCGCCCAGCCAGTGGCTGAAGCTGCGCCAGTAGAGCAGGCTCATCGGAAGCGGCTCCACCTCCGGCAGGATCGATGCGCCGGTCGTCGTAAAGCCGGAGACGATCTCAAAGAGCGCGTCCACATAGTGCGGGATCGCGCCGGAGAGAAAAAACGGCAGCGCGCCGGAAAGCCCGAGCACGATCCAGCTGATGCCGACGCACACGAGCCCCTCCCTGGCGTGAAAACCCCGTTTTGTGCCACGGGTAATGCCCATCAAAAGCCCCGCCACGAGCATCGTCACGAGGATCGTCACAAGAAACGCCCGCGCCGCGTCCTCCTCCCTCTGAAAAATGCTGATCCCGTAAGCCGGAAGCAAAAATATCGCCTCTATCAGCAGAATTTTGCCGATAAATTTGCCAATCATCCTATAGTTCATCGCTCTATGCCTCGAAAATATCATTCAGCTGATAGATCACCGCGTCGCCGTTAGTCACGATAATGACCGTATCGCCCCTCTCAAAATACGAATCCCCGGCAGGAATTTCATGGACGCCCCGGTGCGTGATACCGACCACCAGCACATTTTTCTTCAGATTCAGCTTTTTCAGCGGCTCGCCGATATGCTTCGTGCCCTCGTTTACCTCGAACTCCAACGCCTCCGCATGACCGTCCGCAATCGTGTGCACCGTCAGCGCCGCTCCGGTCTGGTTGCGCAGCGCGCGCACGTAGCGCACGATGGAGTTGCAGCAGAGCTGCTTTGGACTGACCGTACTGCCGATCGGAAGACGGTCGATAACGTGCGTATTGTCCACGCGCCCAAGCTTTGTGATAACCTGCGGAACCTTGCTGATCGTTCCGTGCAGGGAGATGACCATGTTCAGCTCGTCAAGCCCGGTCAGCGCAATCAGCGCATCGCAGTTTGCCAGCCCCTCTTCCTCCAGCAGCCGGTCGTCGCTGGCGTCGCCGTGGATGACCGTCACGCCGGGCAGGATGTTGGCCAGATGCACGCAGCGCTCATACTCCTTCTCGACGATCAGAACGCCGATTCCGCTCTTTTCGAGCTGCTTCGCGAGATAATAGCTCAGCCGCCCGCCGCCGCAGATGAGCACCCGCTTTACCTTGTGTGTGATAATATGCAGATTTTTCAGCAGCGTTGCCAGCGTATCCGTCTGGGCCGTCACAAAAATACGGTCCCCGGCCAGAAGCTTATAATTTCCGTCCGGCGTCACCGCCGCGCCGTCCCGCAGCACGGCGCAGATAAGCACCTTGCAGCCAACGATAGAATCCATATCGGAAAGACTGTGGTTGCAGAGCGGGCTGTCCTCATCCAGACGCAGCTCCACGATCTCCACCCTTCCCTTGGCAAACGTCTCGCGCTTTAAAAAGCCCGGGTATTTTAACAGACGTTCGATCTCCACCGCCGCCTGCCGTTCCGGATTGACCGTGAGCGAGAGCGGGAACACCTCCCGCATCTTTATGATCTGCTCCGTGTATTCCGGATTTCGGATGCGGGCGATCGTGTGCAGGTTTTTGTTCATGCTGTGGGCCGTCAGGCAGCACAGCAGGTTGATCTCGTCCGCAGAGGTTGCGGCAACCAGCAGAGCCGCCTCCCGCACGCCCGCCTGCTCGAGCACCTCCATCGTCGCGCAGTTGCCCTGCACTGCCAGGATGTCGTACATTTCCTCCGTAGATTCCAGTACACGGGGATTCTCGTCGATGAGGGTGAGGTCGTACCCCTCCGCCGAAAGCTGCCTCGTCAGAATCGAGCCGACCTTGCCATCCCCTGCAATTATAATTTTCATGGCTGCAAACGTCCTCCTGTGAAAGCACACATCCGCTTATTTTCCGACAAGCTCCTCGACTGCTGCCCGGATCTTGTCGCATTTGCAGTTCGCATAGAAAAGCTCCTTAAACTGTGCACCCTTTACCAGCTCCTGATCCAGCTCCTTTAAAATGTCGGTCAGCCCGCGGTAGGTCACCTTCTTTACCTCGTCCAAAATCTTTTTATTGCGCTGCTCGGGCACCGCGCGCTCCCGCGGATAGCCCTGCCCGCTCTCCTCGCACCAGAGCTTCTCGAATATGTATTCCAGATTCAGGTCTCCGCCCCAGCCAAAGCCCTTCGCAAAGGGAAGCGCGATGGCGTTCCCGTCGTTGATCTGCGCAAACGTGTAGGCGTCAAGCGCGTCCTCCACATGCCCGCAGATGACGCCGGGGAAGGAGTTGCAGGCGAGCATCGCGCCCTCTCCGGTCCCGCAGCCCGTGACTACGTAGTCCGCCGCGCCGGAATTTAAGAGCACCGCCGCCAGAATACCGATCTGCACGTAGGTGAGCTGTGCCTCATCCTCTGCGGTGTACATACCGTAATTGAATACCTCGTGTCCCATCGGCTCGGCAACCTTTTTCAATGCCTTTAAAATCATGGCATTTTTCGCACCCTGGCTGTTCTCGTT
>CAMTZV010000491.1 GCA_947086625.1 uncultured bacterium
ATGCTCACGCCATAGGAGATGATGACATGAAAATCGATGCTAATCTCATTATTTTCACCAATCGTCACATTTATACCATGTGAGAGATAATCTCTTTTCAACAGCTTTACAAGCCCGTCCTTCATATTCACGGCAGCCATGCCAACGATGCCGAAGCACTCAACGGCAATGGAGCCGGCATAGGTGGCGATCACGTCCGTCTCGATCGTGACTGTGCCTAAAGAATTGGTTAATTGTCCATTCATATACAAACCTCCATTCGTTCATTCCCCGAACAATGATCTGCGCCGTCCGCATCCGCATTTCCCGGACAGCACAATAGTCTTATATATTTTATACCATATGAGGAAAAAAATAAACAAATATTTGATTTTTTTGCGGCAGTTTGGTCATTATTTATACTGTTGAAACGTATGCGTGTTATTCCGGCAGCGGACATGTGTGTAAAGATAACGCGTCAACTATTAAGTCACACAATATCTTACGTTTCGGCACTGTCCAATACGTGGAAGCCGCTTTCCCTGCGGTTTCCGACGTATTGAACACACTACAGATGTTCAGCACGACACACAAGGGAGGAAAAAACATGGAAAACAGCATTTTTCTGACGACTGACCTCTTGAGCGGACCCGAGACGGTAACGCCCGACATGACCTTCGCGGAATTTTACAGGATCTACTACGCCGACATGCAGGGGCGCCTAAAGCCCACCACGCTTGCGACTAAGGATGCCGTCATAACCGGCAAGATCCTTCCCGCCTTCGGCAGCCTGCCAATGAACGCCATCACACCCCGGCTCATCCGCCGCTGGCAGACCGGGCTGCTCACACAGGGCTACAGCGACACGTATCTGCGCACCATCGACATGCACCTCTCGTCCGTGTTCAAGTACGCATATAAATATTATGACATGGAAAACCCCTGCACGAAGGCCGACCATATCGGCAGCTCCAACGCGCGCACCCTCAATTTCTGGACGCTCGACGAATACCGCGCGTTCATCGCCACCTGCTCGGACAGCCCCGTGGCATTCACTGCCTTCGAGCTGCTCTACTGGTGCGGCATCCGCGTCGGCGAGCTGCTGGCGCTCACCCCGCAGGATATCGACCCGAAAAAGAAGCTCTTAAAGATCACGAAAACCTACACCAGACAGGGCGGGCGCGATGTCATCTCCGCACCCAAGACACCCGACAGCGTCCGGGACGTCGGGATGCCGGATTTTCTCTTTGCCGAGGTGACGGCCTACATCGGGGATACAGGCATGAAAAAAAATGAGCGGCTCGTCCCGCACACGATCGATTTTTTGAAATACCGTCTCCAGTGCGGGTGTAAAAAAAGCGGCGTGAAACGAATCCGCATTCACGATATCCGCCACTCCCACGTGTCGCTGCTCATCGATCAGGGCTTTTCCGCCGCCGCCATCGCCGGGCGCGTCGGCCACCGCCACATCTCCACGACGGTAAACGTCTACGCGCACCTCTTTCCCAACCGGCAGGAGATGCTCGCGGACGCGCTGCAGGAGATGCACGACGGAACATTCAAAAAGGAGGACTTTGCCTGTGCCAAAAATTAGCACCGGGGAGGGCAGCCCCGCAGCTCTGCCGGATATCCCGGCGGATATCCGCTTCGCGGACTTCTACCCCATCTACTACAAAGACATGGAGGCGCGCTTAAAGCCAGCCTCTCTCGTTACAAAGGAGCGCATCTTCCGGGAGAAGATCCTCCCTTTTTTCGGGCCGCTGCCCATGGCAAAGATCACCACGCAGCACGTCCGCAAATGGCAGTCCGTTATCCTGCGGCAAAACTACAGCGAGACGTACCGCCAGCTCATCGACTTCCAGCTCGGCGGGCTCATGAACTACGCCGCCCGCTACTACGGCTTCCCGAATCCGTGCGAGAAAGCGGGCCATATCGGGAGCAAAAAGACTAAAAAGCTGGACTTCTGGACGCCGGAGGAATACCGCGCGTTCATCACGTGCTTCTCGGGAGACCCGGAGGCGTTCACCGCCTTTGAGCTTTTGTACTGGACGGGAATGCGCCAGGGCGAGCTTTTGGCGCTCACCCCGCAGGACATCGACGGGGCGCGCCGCGAGATTTCCGTCACAAAGACCTACACGCAGCTCAACGGGGAGGATATCATCTCCACACCGAAGACAAAGAAGAGCCTGCGGCGCATCTCCATCCCGAAATTTTTGCTGGACGAGGTCAATATCTACATCAAAAGCAGCCGGATCCGGCCGGAGTGCAGGCTCTTTGAGCGGACACACCACTACCTGCTTTACAAGCTGAACCGGGGTTGTAAGGAATCCGGCGTCAAAAAAATCCGCACCCACGACCTGCGCCATTCGCACGTCTCTTTGCTCATCAACGCAGGCTTCTCGCCGCTGGATATCGCCGAGCGGGTCGGCCACGAATCGGTGTCCACGACGCTCGACGTGTACGCGCACCTCTTCCCCGACCAGCAGCAGATGCTTACCGACCGGCTCGAACAGCTGCACCAGACCTTTGAAACATCTTAAAACTACGCCCCGCTTTTCCGGACTTTCGGAGAAGCGGGGCGCTTTCTGAT
>CAMTZV010000492.1 GCA_947086625.1 uncultured bacterium
ATATATTTTGTCGGTTATTTATTCATGAGACAGATCATGTAGTTTCATAAATGTTAAATTTCTCTTCCAGCCGGATGGGGCGGTATGAGAGTTTTGCCTGTCTCAGATTTTCCTGCCCGAGGTCGTCCTCCCGGTTGACGTAATGGGCATCGGGAAATTCGTGGATCAGGAACTGTTGATTAATATAGTTATACAGGCCCTTAATTTCACTATTTGCTTTTTCAATGTGTATAAAAGCGCACTGGATGGACGGGCAGTAGCTGCCAATTGTGTAGGCCACGAGATCTCCGTCCATGCGGATGCCACCCATGTGGCAGTCCACGCTTTTGCAGTTGCCAAGCAGACGGTACACGCCCTCCTCCTCGTTGTCGATACAATTGTATTTATCGTCAATACGGCGTTCGTCCAGCCATTTTTCGTGAAATTCCTTCACTTCTTCTATATTTGCGCAGCTGAGTGTTTCATAGGAAAAATGTCCCTCGTATTCCCGCAAAAACGAGTTTACGAGGTTCTTTTTTTTGTGGAGGGCGCGCCCGCTCAATGTCTTTAATTTTTCCGCCTCATAGATATAATCGGAGCTGTCCCGGTCCGCGTGTATGGAAAAGCCGGACAGGAGTCCAGTGCTCTGCCATACATCTTTCGTAAGCGTGTCAACGAGGTAAACGTTCATCGTTGTCCCCCATATTTCGTGAAACTGATGCTCCATGCGCTGGAAGGCTTCCGGCAGGTTATCTACGGAGCAGAGAGGGCAGAAGGCCCCTTTCTTTCCATCGCGCTCAAAAAATAGGTATAGGGCGATGTCATCGCACGAAAATTTTGTATTGTAGTAGTTTTCCCACAAAAACTGGTTTAAAAAGTGTCCCTCACTCATAAAGCAGGGCCGCAGCAACTCATATTTTTGAAATGTGCTCTGTACAAATGGGTTGATTGGTCGGAGTTTCATCATTTTTCACTGTTTCCCTTTCTTTTGGCACGGTAACGCTCGGTTCCATCCAGGATTTTTTTACGGATGCGCAAATGTTCCGGTGTGATTTCCAGAAGTTCGTCGGTATCAATAAAATCAATCGCTTCTTCCAGACTGAGTTCTTTTTTCGGTGAAAGGCGCAGGGCGTCGTCAGAGCCGGATGCCCGCGTATTTGTCAGCTGTTTTTTCTTGCAGACATTTACCTCAATATCATCAGTTTTTCCATTTTGTCCGACAACCATACCTCCATAAACCTTTTCACCGGGACCGACAAAGAGAGTGCCCCGGTCCTGTGCATTAAATAGGCCATAAGTAATCGTTTCTCCCGATTCGTAGGCGATCAGGGAACCCTGTTTGCGGTAGGCGATATCACCCTTAAAAGGCCCATAGCCGTAAAATTCAGTGTTGATGATGCCATTTCCCTTTGTGTCAGTCATAAATTCGCCGCGGTACCCGATCAATCCACGGGATGGAATAAGGAATTCCAGCCTGGTGGCGCCGGCGCCGTGTGGATTCATGCCCTGGAGCTCTCCTTTCCGCTGGCTCAGCTTGTCAATGACCGTGCCAGTAAATTCATCGGGCACATCGACGTAGGCGCGCTCCATCGGTTCTAATTTTTTCCCATTCTCATCGGTTTTATATAAGACTTCCGGCTTGCTTACGGCAAATTCGTATCCCTCCCTGCGCATATTTTCGATTAGCACAGACAGATGGAGCTCGCCGCGGCCTGATACTTTGTAAACTTCTGTCGAATCGGTATCTTCGACGCGCAGGCTGACGTCTGTGTTCAGCATGCGGTAAAGGCGGTCGCGGAGGTGCCTGGAAGTGACATATTTTCCTTCCTGCCCTGCAAAGGGACTGTTATTGACAATAAAGTCCATCGAGATCGTCGGTTCGGAAATACGTTGGAAGGGAATCGCTTCCGGGTGCTCGGGCGAGCACAGCGTATCGCCGATGTGTATATCGGAAATACCGGAGATTGCTACAATTGAGCCGATATTTGCCTCCTCTACTTCAATGCGTTCCAGTCCTTCGTATTCATATAATTTGCTTATTTTCACTTTATTACACGTTTCCGGGTTATGTGCATTGACAATGACGACTTCCTGGTTTACCCGGACAGAGCCGTTATCCACCTTTCCCACGCCGATCCGTCCAACATATTCGTTGTAATCAATTGTGCTGATGAGTACCTGGGTATCCGCGTCCGGGTCACCCGCCGGCGCGGGAATATATTCGACAATTGCGTCGAAGAGGGGTTTCATATCGGTTCCCGGCTCGTCCCACGAAACAGAGGCCGTTCCCTCTTTGGCGGAGGCGAAAATAAAAGGACAGTCAAGCTGTTTTTCGTCCGCGTCGAGATCGATAAATAATTCGAGAATTTCATCTACAACTTCTGACGGACGCGCTTCCGGACGGTCAATTTTATTAATACATACAACGACGGGGAGAGAGAGCTCCAGCGCCTTTCTCAACACAAACTTTGTCTGTGGCATGGCCCCTTCAAAAGCATCTACGACGAGCACGACGCCGTTGACCATTTTGAGGACGCGCTCTACTTCGCCGCCAAAATCGGCATGGCCCGGGGTATCAATGATGTTAAT
>CAMTZV010000493.1 GCA_947086625.1 uncultured bacterium
TCGCAGCCATATCACGACCTCCTCTCCTCGGGCGTATTCTGAATCGGAAGCGAAAACCTCCGCTCCCCGTCCAGGCGGAAGTACGCGTCCGTGATGGCGGGCGCCGTCGGGATCGAGGTGATCTCCCCGATGCCGATCGAGCCGCACGCCACGTCAAGTCCCGGCTTTTCCACGACGACCGCCTCAACCTTCGGAACCTCGTGGCTGCGGAAGAGCCCGAGCGCGCCGTACTTCTTCACAGGGGAACAGTTCTCGTCGATCTCGTAGCGCTCCCGCAGCGCATAGCCCATCGACATGACGACGCCTCCCTCAATCTGCCCTTCGCACGAGAGCGGGTTGACCGCCCTGCCGACGTCGTGCGCCGCAACCATTTTCTCGATGCGCCCGCTATCTTTGTCCAGAATGCACATCTGCGTCGCATAGCCGTAGGCGACGTGGGACACGGGGTTGGCGACGTCCGCGCCCAGCGGGTCGGTCTTTGCCAGATACTCGCCGTAGTACACGTTTCCCTTCATCTCCCCGAGAGACATTCCCTTTTTGCGGTCCTCCATCAGCTTTTCACACGCCCTGCGGCACGCCTCACCCGTGATCAGTGTCTGTCTGGAGCCGGAGGTCGTTCCCGAATCCGGGGAAATCCATGTGTTGCTCCGCTCGTAGACGATCTCGTCCTCCGCCAGATCGGTATTTTCCACGATCATCTGCACGAGCACGGTGCCAAGCCCTTGTCCGATACACGACGCGCCCGAAAAGATATGGAGCTTCCCGTCCTCGCCCACGATCAGCTTCACCCGGCCCGTGTCCGGGATGCCGACGCCCACGCCCGCGTTTTTCATCGCGCAGGCGATGCCGACCGGAACGCCAGCGTTCCACGCCTTTTCGTACGCGTCCTTCACCGCTTCAAGCGTCTCCACAAGCCCGGTGGATTCGTCCACAATCTGGCCGTTTGGCAGGACGCCGCCCGGACGGATTGCGTTGCGGTAGCGGATCTCCCACGGGGAAATCCCGACCTCGTCCGCCATCATGTTTAAGAGCGTCTCCGTCGCAAAGCACGTCTGCGTCACGCCAAAGCCGCGGAACGCCCCCGCCGGAGGGTTGTTCGTGTAGTAGGCCGTGCCCTCGATCTCAAAATTTTCATAGGCGTAGGGGCCCGCCGCATGGGTGCACGCGCGCTGCAGCACCGGGCCGCCGAGCGACATGTAGCCGCCCGTGTCCGACGTCACCACGGCCTTCACGCCCTGAATGATGCCCTGCGCGTCGCAGCCCATCGTGACGTCCATCGAAAACGGGTGCCGCTTCGGGTGTACGAGCAGCGATTCCTCGCGGCTGAGCTTCACTTTTACCGGCTTCTTCAAGAGGTAGGCCGCCAGCGCCGCAAACGGCTGCACCGTCATATCCTCCTTGCCGCCAAAGCCGCCGCCCACAAGGGCGTTCTGCACCTTCACCCGGTCGGTCCCAAGCACCATCACGCACTCGTGCAGCGTCTGGTGCGCCGACTGGTCGGTGCTGTAGACGAACACGTCGCCGTCCGCGTCGATAAACGCCGTCGCGCATTCCGGCTCCAAAAACGCATGCTCCGTCCACGGCGTCTCAAAGTGGCGGGTCAGCACATGCTTTGACGCGGCAATCGCGGCGTCGGCGCTGCCGCGGCTGATGTGCTCGTGCGAGCAGACGTTATTTTCCGCCTCCTCAAACACCGTGGGCGCGCCGTCCGCCGCCGCCTCCTTCGGGTTATGGATCGCGGGCAGCTGTTCGTACTCCACGCGCACCAGCTTTTTCGCCCGCTCCAGCACCTTCTCGTTTTTTGCCACCACGAGCGCAACCGCGTCGCCCAGATAATGCGTCAGAGCGCCCTCCGGCACAAAGACGTACTGGTCGTGGCGCAGATGCCCGATCATATTTTCGCCCGGCACATCCTTTGCCGTAAACACCGCCGCCACGCCGTCAAGCGCAAGCGCCTTGGCCGTGTCGATAGAGATGACCCGGGCCCGCGCATACCTGCTTCTGACAAGCCCGCCGAGCAGCATTCCTTCCATATAATAGTCGTCCGGGTATTTCCCGGTCCCGAGCACCTTTTCCCGCGCGTCGATGCGCTGCACGCGGCTTCCGAGCTTCCAGCTCTTCGCGCCCGCCTCGGGAAGCTTCCCCGCCCGCATAATCTGTGCCGCAAGCTTCACCGCCGCGATGATCTTTACATAGCCGGTGCAGCGGCAGTAGTTGTTGCGCAGCGCCCAGCGGATCTGTGTCTCGTCGGGATCGGGATTTTTGTCAAGCAGCGCTTTTGTACACATGACCATGCCCGGAATGCAAAAGCCGCACTGCACGGCGCCCGCCTCCGCGTAGGCAAACGTGTACACCTCCTTCTCCCAGTCGCTCAACCCCTCCACGGTGATAATTTCCCGGCCCTCCAGCGAGTCCGTGTCCGACACGCACGCCTTGATCGTCTCGCCGTCGATGATGACCGTGCACGCGCCGCAGGCCCCCTGGCTGCACCCGTCCTTGACCGAGGTGAGCCGAAGCTCATCCCTGAGAAACCGGAGCAGCTTTTTGTTTTCA
>CAMTZV010000494.1 GCA_947086625.1 uncultured bacterium
GCCGAGGTGATCCGCTCGCTGTTTATCGGTACGGGAAATCTGGACGTACATATCGCCTACGGCTCGATCGTGAAGGAGATCAAGGAGGTCTCGCGCTCCTACAAGGAGGCGCGCATGGCGCTCGACGTGGGAAAGATTTTTTTTGAGGACAAGGATATCATCGCCTATGCCGCGCTTGGTATCGGGCGGCTCATTTATCAGCTTCCGATCCCGCTGTGTAAAATGTTTATCCGTGAGATCTTCGGCGGGCGCTCGCCGGATGATTTCGACGAGGAGACACTTGTCACGATCAATAAATTTTTTGAGAACAATCTGAATGTATCCGAGACTTCGCGTCAGCTTTACATTCATCGCAATACGCTTGTCTATCGTCTGGACAAATTGCAGAAGAGTACCGGGCTCGATCTTCGGATCTTCGAGGATGCCATTACCTTTAAGATCGCGCTGATGGTCGTCCAGTACATGAAGTACATGGAGACGATGGATTACTAAAGTAGGAGGTTTTATGATTCAACTGGATCATGTGAGCAAGTCCTTTTCCGAGGGCATACCCGCATTGAATGACGTAACGCTACGCATTTCCGAGGGAGAGTTTGTGTTTGTGGTCGGAGACAGCGGCTCCGGGAAGTCCACGCTCATCAAGCTTTTGTTAAAGGAGCTGGAACCCACCTCCGGCAGCATTACGATCAACAATACAAATATCCGCTCGATCCGACGCAGGCAGATTCCGTATTTCCGCCGCAACATTGGCTGTGTGTTTCAGGATTTCCGTCTGTTAAAAGACCGCAACGTCTACGACAACGTGGCGTTTGCGCTGCGGGTTGTGAGCGCCTCGGGGCGCAGCATCCGCCAGAAGGTTCCGGTCATGCTGTCCATGGTTGGCCTTGCGGCAAAATACCGCTCGTTTCCGAAGCAGCTCTCCGGCGGGGAACAGCAGCGCGTGGCGATTGCGCGTGCGCTTGTCAACAACCCGAAGATTTTGCTGGCGGATGAGCCGACCGGAAATCTCGACAACAACAACGCGTGGGAGATTATGAGCCTTCTGGAGGAAATCAACCAGCGGGGGACTACGGTCGTTGTCGTCACGCACAATCTGGAGATTGTGAAGGCGATGGGAAAGCGCGTCATTACAATTCAGAAAGGAACCCTCGTCTCGGATTCACTGACGGGGGCCGCGGGTGGTGACGGCGATGAGAATTAGTACATTTTTTTATTCGATCCGGCAGGGCTTTAAAAATATATGGCGCAACAAGATGTTTTCCCTTGCGTCCATCGCGACGATGGCGGCATGTATTTTTTTGTTCGGACTGTTTTTTGCGATTGTGACAAATTTTCAGTCGATGGTGCGCGCGGCGGAGGAGGGCGTCGCGGTGACGGTGCTCTTCGACGACGATATCACGCCGCAGGAGATCTCGGCGATCGGCGATAAGATTAAGGTACGCACGGAGGTTTCGGCGTACAATTTCAAGTCCGCGGACGATGCATGGGAGGAGTTCTCACAGATTTATTTTGAGGGCAACGAGGATCTCGCGGAGGGCTTCGGGGACGACAACCCGCTGCAAAAGTCCGAGAGCTTCGAGATCTATCTGAGCGACGTGTCCGAGCAGGATACGCTCGTGACTTATCTGGAAAGCCTCGAGGGGGTGCGCGAGGTGCGTCGCTCCGAGATCGTGGCAAATACGCTCTCCGACTTTAACCGGCTGATCGGCTATGTTTCGGCGGGTATCATTTTGATCCTGCTGTGTGTGGCAGTTTTCCTGATCAGCAATACGGTCATGGTCGGCATCGCCGTGCGCAAGGAGGAGATCGGCATCATGAAGCTGATCGGTGCGACGGATTATTTTGTGCGCGCACCGTTTGTGGTGGAGGGTATTCTGATCGGCCTGATCGGCTCGAGCCTGCCGCTTTTACTGCTCTATTTCATGTACAGCAGGCTGATCGGGTATATTATGGAGAAGTTCAACTTTTTGAGCAGCCTGTTAAGCTTTTTGCCGGTTAATACCGTGTTTCGGGCGCTGACGCCAGTGGCGCTTGTGCTCGGCGTGGGCATCGGCTTTCTGGGCAGCTTCGTCACGATCCGCAAACACTTGAAGGTTTAGCTGAGGGATATGATATTATATGGAAGAAAAAAGGACAGAAGAAAGAGTAGCAAAACAGACCGGTCAGGAAAGCGAAGACGTCCGGGAGACGTGCTCCGGGTCTGAGAGCGCGGATGCGCAGGGTGAAGCGCCCGTGCAGGAGGAGCAGCTCTCGCCGGCGCGCAGATTGCTGGAGCGTGACCGGCAGGTGATGAGGGATGCCAGAGCGATCCGGGCGGATATGTGGCTGATCGAGGAGGAGAAGCGGCAGTCGTTTTATAAGGGCGTCGGGCTTGGCTCGTTTGCGATGCTTTTGGTGTGCCTGATTATTGTTTTCGTGCTTCCAGCCGTGGCAGGCCGGGTCCGCGGCAGGAGCGGTCAGACGCAGGCCCGCTCGCAGGAGGAAGAGGGCACGCTTCTGACGGGAGCGGTCAGAAATAAGGTCGAACAGCTTGCAGATATCATCGATATGCTT
>CAMTZV010000495.1 GCA_947086625.1 uncultured bacterium
GGCAAATTTTAAATGGGCTGGATTCCGTAACAGTGAAGCCAAAGGCTGAACTGTTACGCCCGCGGGTGCGCGCGGAAAAAATAAAAGCTTGTAAACTTAAGTCTTTTTTGATATGATAACAGATAATTGTTCGTAACGATAAAGCAATAGGCTGAATCGTTACAAATATTCGACAGACGGGACAGTTCGTGGTTGGATGCAAAGGAGACGCGCATTTTTATGAAGTGGAACAGCTACACGATAGAGACGACGACGCAGGCGGAGGATTTGATCGTCGCGATGCTGGACGAGCTTGGCATCGCGGGGGCGATGATCGAAAACAATGTGCCGCTCACAAAACAGGAGCAGGACGGGATGTTTATCGATTTCCCTCCGGAGATGGGCGAGGACGACGGCAGCAGCAGGGTGACGTTTTATCTGGATGCGGATGAGAGCGGTAAGGAGCAGCGCGAAGCGCTGCTTCGGCGCGTGATGCTCGGGCTTGAGGAGCTAAGGCAGTACGCTGATATCGGGACGGCGGCGATCACCGCCGGGGAGACCGAGGACATCGACTGGATCAACAACTGGAAAAAGTTTTTCAGCGCGTTTACGATCGACGACATCCTGATTAAGCCGACGTGGGAGGAGGAGGCCCCGGAGGACGCGGGAAAGGTCACGATCGAGATCGACCCGGGCGTCTCGTTCGGAACCGGAAAGCATGAGACGACGCAGCTTTGCATCCGCCAGCTTCGCAAGTACATGAAGGAGGGGGCGCGGGTGCTCGACGTCGGCTGCGGCAGCGGGATTCTCTCGATCGCGGCGTTGAAGCTCGGCGCGGGGAGCGTGGTCGGCACGGATATCGACGAGGTGTGCCTGACGTCCACGTGGGACAACTTTGACGTCAACCATCTGCCCCATGAACTTGGCGCTTTTTACTGCGGCAATCTCATCGACGATCTGGCGCTTCGCGAGACGGTCGGCGGGGACTACGATCTTGTGACGGCAAACATACTGGCGGATGTGCTCGTACCGATGGCGGACGCGCTGTTTGCGTGCTTAAAGCCCGGCGGCGTCTGCATCACCTCGGGCATCATCGATTTTAAGGAAAAAGAGGTGGAGGAGGCGCTTATGGCGGCGGGCTTTGCCATCGCAGAGACGACGTATCAGGGCGAGTGGGTCAGCATCACCGCAAAAAAGGAGTAGGCATGTATCAGTTTTTTGTGGAGGATGAGCAGATTTTCGGGGATACGGTGCGCATCACCGGGACGGACGTGAATCATATCCGAAATGTGCTGCGTATGCGGCACGGGGAGCGCGTGCGCGTCAGCAGCGCGCAGGGCACAAACTATCTGTGCAGCGTGGCGGATTTTGAGGAGGAGGCCGTTTTGCTCGACGTTGTGGAGGCGGGTATCGGCGGCACGGAGCTTCCCGCGGACATTTACCTGTTTCAGGGCATTCCCAAGGGCGAGCGGATGGAGACGGTCATCGAGAAGGCCGTCGAGCTCGGCGTCCATGAGATCATTCCGGTGGCGATGCGCCGCTGCGTCGTGAGGCTGGACGAGAAAAAGGCGGCAAAAAAGGAGGCGCGCTGGCAGGAGATCGCGCGCAGCGCGGCAAAGCAGGCAAAGCGCAGCATCGTCCCGCGTGTCCATCCCGTGATGGAGTTTGGCCCGGCGGCGGAGTACGCGGGGCGCTGCGGCCTCTTGCTCGTGCCGTATGAAAACGAGGAGGGCATGGCGGCGACGCGGGAAGTGTTTGCGGCGCTAAAGGGCGCGGGCTCGATCAGTGTGTTTATCGGGCCGGAGGGCGGCTTTGCAGAGGAGGAGATCGACGCGCTGCGGGGGCGCTCACGGGTGTTCTCCCTCGGGAAGCGCATTTTGCGGACAGACACGGCGTCCATCGCCGTTTTGTCGATGCTCATGCTGGCGCTCGAGATGCAGGACGGGGAAGAATGAGGATTTTATAAATGGAAGTATATTTTGATAACGCGGCGACAACGCGCTGCAGCGTGCGCGCGGCGGAGCTTGTGCAGCGGGTGTTGCTGGACGATTACGGAAACCCGTCGTCCCTGCACAAAAAGGGGATGGATGCGGAGGCGTACGTAAAGCGGGCCGCGTCGCAGCTTGCGCATATCCTGAAGGTGGCGGAGAAGGAGCTGATCTTCACGTCGGGCGGGACGGAGAGCAACAATCTCGCCTTGATCGGAACGGCACTCGCAAACCGGCGCGCGGGCAGGCACATTATCACGACCGCCATCGAGCACGCCTCGGTGTACAACCCGCTCATTTTTCTGGAGGAGCTTGGCTTTGAGGTGACGTATCTTCCGGTGGACGGGTCGGGCGTCGTCTCGCTGGATGCGCTTGAGGCTGCTCTGCGGGACGATACGATCCTCGTCTCGCTCATGCACGTCAACAACGAGATCGGGACGATCGAGCCGATTGGCGCGGCGGCGGAGCTGATCCATGAGAAAAATCCGAAAACGCTCATTCATGTGGACGCGATCCAGTCGTTCGGGAAGCTTCGGATCCATCCCAGACGGCTTGGAATCGACATGCTCTCG
>CAMTZV010000496.1 GCA_947086625.1 uncultured bacterium
CTCGATGAGCTGCATCCTGCGGATATTTTCCGGCGTATATTCAAATGTGCTCATCACTTCGCAGCCCCCGCCGCTTCCAGACTGGACATCTGCCGCCCCATCCGATCCGCTCCCGGTGCGGCATACGTCCCGTGCGGCGGATCCTCCGCCTTCTGCCGCTTCACGGGGATCTCCCGGGGCGCGTCGATCAAAATCGTCGCGCGTCTCGACGTCGCGATCTGCTTTAATTCAACGGTGATGTTCCCGCCGATCGCCAGGGATTCTCCCTCCTTCAGTGTCACCTTTAACATGCCTGTTCTCCTGTCTTATTCCAGCGCCTGTCCCTGCCGGCCTGTGCTGCTCTGCGCTCCATGACGGTGCCTGGCCCTGGACTGTACCGTCCCGCGCTTTCATGGCGGTGCCTGTCCCCGGACTGCTCTGCCCCGTGCTTCCTCAGCTGCGCTTATCCCCGCCGGACTATGCCGCCTGCAAGACGCCGCCGTACCGCCTGCCCGGCCATTTTCCAGTCTCTTTGTCAAATACTGTAGGTTTTGACAGTGCCTTCCAGAGCACCTTCCTTTGTGCAATTTTTATGAAAAAAGGGGTTGAAATTCTCACGAAGTTGACGATATAATAGACATTAAAGTGCAAGTTGCACAATGAATCATTTTTGTCAAAACCTACACCTTTTGACAAATTCAGATCTTATGAAATCAGGACATTCTTTTCTTCCTTTGCATGGATTTTTGCACACAAAAAAGAGCAACCGTTTTGATTGCCCTTTCCCTTTTATCAAAGCGTTATGCGAGAGCTGCCGAAAGCTTTTCGATCATCTCATCCACATGCTCCTTTTCAATGATGAGCGGCGGCACGAACCGCAGCACATCGCTTCCCGCGGTGATGACGATCAAGCCGTGCTCGAGCGCCCGCGCGGAGATTTCCGACACCTTTTTCGTGCAGACAACGCCCTGCATCAGGCCGACGCCGCGCCGCGCAGTGAGGCATTCATGCGCCTCCACCAGCGCATCAAGCCGCCTCGCAAGGTAATCCCCGACCTCGCGCACATGCGAGAGTATATCGCCCTGCTCCATCAGCTCGAACACCTTTGTCACAGCCGCCCCCACGAGCGGATTGCCGCCGTAGGTCGTGCCGTGGTCCCCGGGCATGAGCGACTGCTTTGCCACGCGCTCCGTCATGACAAACGCCCCGACCGGAACGCCGCAGCCGAGCGCCTTGGCACACGCCATAATGTCGGGCTTTACGCCGTAGCCCTGCCACGCAAACATGTGCCCGCTGCGCCCCATGCCGCACTGGATCTCGTCTAAGATGAGCAGCGCGCCGTGCGCATCGCACAACTTCCGCACGCCCTCCAAAAATTCCTTCGTCGCCGGATAGATGCCGCCCTCGCCCTGTATCGTCTCCAGGATGACGGCGCAGGTTTTTTCAGAAAATGCCGCCTCTACGCTCTCCAGGTCATTGTAATCAGCGTATCGCACGCCGGACATGAGCGGCTCGAACGGCTCTCTGTAATGCGCGTTTCCGGTGACGGAGAGCGCGCCGATCGTCCGGCCGTGAAACGAATGATTCATCGCGATGATTTCATGGCCCGCATGGCCGTCCCTGGTGTAAGCATACTTTTTTGCCGCCTTGATCGCGCCCTCAATTGCCTCCGCGCCGCTGTTCGTAAAAAACACGCGCTCCATGCCGCTCGCTTTTTTCAGTGCCGCCGCGGCATGCGCAATGGGCATATTGTAGTACAGGTTCGACGTATGGATCAGCCTGTCGATCTGCTCCTTCAACGCATCGTTGTACGCCTGATTTCCATAGCCAAACGCCATCACGGCGATGCCTGCCGCGAAGTCCAGATATTTCTTCCCGTCCGTGTCGTAGAGATAGACGCCCTCGCCCTTTTCGAGCACGACCGGAAAACGGTTGTAAACGTGGAGCAGCGCCTGCTCCGCCTCGTTGATTTGAGTCTGTTTCTTACTCTCTGTAATGTACTCACGGCTGATGGAATCTGCCGTGAGTACCGCGCCAGCCGCAGCCGCACCGCGGCATGTTTCCTCATGCGGCTGTGTGCATTCCGTTATGCTGGACGCCAGATTCATCTGGCGTTCAGTATAATATTTCTGCTCCTTATCCCCTAAAAATGCGGTGCCTACACCCCTGTTCGTAAAGATCTCCAACAGCAGGCAATGCGCGATGCGCCCGTCCAAAATATGTACGCGCGAGACACCCTCCTCCATCGCGTCAATGCAGTTGTTCAGCTTCGGCAGCATTCCGCCGCCGATAAAGCCGTCCTCGATAAGCTTTCTCGCCTCGGACAGATGCAGCTCCGAGATGAGCGTGCTCTTGTCGTCCGGATCCTTGTAAACGCCCTCGATATCCGTCAGGAACGCGAGCTTTTCCGCACTGACCGCCTTTGCAATCGCACACGCCGCGTCGTCCGCGTTGATATTGTACGACTGAAAGTTCTCATCCATACCGATGGGCGCAACGATCGGAAGAAAATCCTTCTCAAGCAGATCGTAGAGAATCTTCGGGCTGACTTCGGTA
>CAMTZV010000497.1 GCA_947086625.1 uncultured bacterium
CATGCGCGCGCTGGAAGCATCGCGGCTTCCGAAGAAAAAGCTTGCGGCGGTTCGTGCGGTAGACAAAAACCATGCTTCGCAAAAGGATTTGCAGCTCGTCTCGGCGAGCATTCGGAAGTATACGTCCGGGTATCAGAATAAGAAAGGGGCGAAGGCTCCGACGGGGCCTGTGATAAAGGGGCTTTTGACAAGCCCGGATTACAGGCTGAAGGATTTTAAGGCGGTCATGGTAAACGGATACCGCGGGAACAAGTCTTTGTGGAAGGAAATTCTGCAGATCGATTTGTCGCGGACACTGCGGGAGGTTCGGATTCCGTATGTCATGTTACAGGGAGATACGGATATCGTGACATCTACAAAGACGGTGAGCAGGCTGGTGAGAGAAGCAGACAACGATTGCCTGCGGTGTGAAATTGTAAAAAATTCCGGACATATGCCCGGAAGCGAGGGCATGGAGCGGGTGCTTGAAAGAATCGTTCAGCTTGGGGCTTTGCAGGGTCTGCCCCAGGGGCAGCGGCTGCAAAGTCCGTAAGAATACGAGGATTTGCCAAAAGATGACAGAGCTGTTTTAAGAGACAGATTTACATAACAGACGGCAGTGGGAATGCATCTCACTGCTTTTCTTTTGCCGCTTAGCCGGCAGAATATACCGCTTGCGCTTTTGCATCTTGCGGGAAGCGGCGGCCGCTGCTAAGATACCTCCATAGAAACGGAGGAAAGAATATGAGTATTATAAACGTTCAAAATCTCACAAAGCGATACGGTGATTTCACGGCGGTAAACAGTGTATCGTTTTCGGTGGAAAAGGGCACGATGCTGGGGTTTCTTGGGATTAACGGCGCGGGCAAGACGACCGTGATCAGTATGCTCTCGACCTTGCTTTTGCCGGACGGGGGCAGCGCCGAGATCTGCGGGGAGGAGCTTGGAAAAAACGATCCGGAAATCAGGAAGAAAATCGGGATCGTGTACCAGCAGAATTGTCTGGACGATATTTTGTCGGTACAGGAAAACCTGATCTGCCGGGGCATCATCCACGGCGCGTCAAAGGCGGCGGCGAAGCGCCAGTGCAGGAGGCTGGCCGAAATTTTAAAGCTCGGCGATATTTTAAAGAAAAAATACCGGATGCTCTCCGGCGGACAGAAGCGCCGGTGCGAGATCGCCGCGGCGCTGATGCATACGCCGGAAATTTTGTTTCTGGACGAGCCGACGACCGGGCTGGATCCGGCGACGAGGATGGATGTGTGGGGGATCGTAAGCCGCCTGCAGAAGGAGGAGGGCATGACGGTGTTCCTCACGACACATTATATGGAGGAGGCGGCGGGCGCAGACCGGATCGTCATCCTCGACCACGGAAATATTGTGGCAGAGGGAACGCCGTTTGCGCTCAAGGAGCAATTTGCGACGGATAAGCTGCGGCTGTTTTACGAGCCGTCGGCAGAGCGGGAGGCCAGGCTGAGAGAAAGGCTTGCGGACGGCAAAGCAGAAAATCAGGCAGTCAGCTCGCCGGAGGGAGGCATTTTGGAGCTGTCCATTCCTTCGACGATGGAAGCGCTGCCGATTGTCGAACAGGTAAAGGAGCTGATCAAGGGGTTTGAGGTCATTCAGGGAAACATGGACGACGTATTTTTGAACGCTGTCGGAGGAGATCTCCCAAAGGAGGAAGCGGTATGAGAGAACAATTTTTTGCCATTACGGGGCGCAATTTAAAAACCTATTTCCGGGACAGGGGTGCGGTATTTTTCTCACTGCTGTCGATGCTGATTGTCATCTGCCTGATGATGTTTTTTCTGGGGGATATGAATATCGAGGATACGATACGGCTTTTTCGTGATTTTCCGGGACGCGACGCGGCGGCGGATAAGAAAAACGCGGAGCTTTTGCTTCTCGCGTGGACGTGCGCGGGTATCCTCTCTATCAATGCGGTCACGGTGACGCTTTCCTGCTATTCCGTCATGATTAAGGACCGGGTGAACGGGAAGCTGAACGCGATCTATACGGCGCCGGTTCGCCGCGGCGTCATCACGGCGGGCTATATCGCGGCGGCGTGGGTTTCGTCGGTGATTGTCTGCACGATGACGCTGATTGTCACGGAGATTTATGTCGTTTCGCAGGGCATGGAAGCGTATTCCGCTGCGGAGCATGTGCAGCTCATGGGGATGATCCTCGTCAACTCCTTCTGCTATGCCGCGATTATGTATTTTGTCGCGATGCTGGCAAAGACGGAGGGCGCGTGGAGCGGGCTTGGCACGGTGGTCGGCACGCTCGTCGGCTTCCTCGGGGGCATCTATATTCCGATCGGGGCGCTCTCCGGGCTGATGGGGACGATGATGAAATGTACACCGATTATTTACGGCACGGCGATGTTCCGCAAGCTGATGACAAAAAATGTGATGGATGCGCTTTTTATCAATGTGCCGGATGCGCTGACCGATGAGTACCGCCTTGTGATGGGCATCGACCTCGACGTGTCGGGCCGTCTGGTCGGGATGCGGGAGGAATGGATTGTTTTGCTTTTGTGTGGTATGATATTTCTT
>CAMTZV010000498.1 GCA_947086625.1 uncultured bacterium
AGCTATGTGAAGGCAAAGCTTGGAAAAACGGGGACACCGAGTGAGCAGGAGGTGCTTGGCTTGCTGGATGACGGGGTGTTTCTGGCGTTCGAGCAGGAGCTTGAAAGAGCCAGGAGCACAGCGGATGACATGCAGGATGCGACGCCGGCGGAAAAAAGGAGGGCGCGGGAGCAGATCAAGGCGCTTGGAAAGCTGCGCGGAAAGTATGGGCTTTTGAAGCTGGCGGACGATCTTGCGGCCGGGAAATTCCGGACGGCGGGAAGCACGAAGCGCTGTCTGTATTGGTTTGCGATGGTCTATCCCATGACCTACTACTCGGGAAAAGCGGGCCAGGTGTTTGACCGCAGGTCGGATATCGAAAAAAATCTGTTTCAGGACTATTATACGAATAATCTCATGCGGTTTCTCACGGATGCGTACAGGGGCCGCCTCTGCGAATATGAAATCGACCCGTCGGGACAGGGAATCAATTATAAAAATTTCGCGGAGGTAATCTATCTGTATTTTATCGCCGGGGATGAGGCTCCGCAGGAAAAAATCAGACGTTCGGCAGAAATGATAAACAGGGTTCAGAAAAGCTGCGTGGGACAGAAGCCGGCGGACAATGCGCGGCAGGAAACCGTCCTGTTCCGCAATTATTTCTGTGAGAAGGACAGGGTCTTTCAGGAGGAGGTCCTGAATCTGCCGGAGAAGGAGTTTGAGCAGTTTATCAGTGAAAATTATGAATGCTCTACCTGCATCCGGGCGGAGGATAAAGGCGGGGGAGCCGTGCGCAGGGTCGCGGAAATGCAGGTGGAGGCGGAGCAGAAGACGGCGTTTAAAAATTACCAGGATATATTAAAGAAGCTGAAGGAGCTGGGCATCGAGCTGGAGCACTGCAATTACGGACTCTGGTTTGCAGACGTTTCCGTGTTCAAAAAACAGGGATACGAAACCTTATGCGACCGGAGGCCCGAAATTGACAGAAAAAAATTCGGGGAATTTGTGGAGCTGCTGCTTGGCGTCAACAGCTTTCTGGGGAATACCGTTTCGGAAGAAATCAGTGATTTGTCCGGGGAGCAGGAGCACAAAGAGGTTTCAAGGATGAAGACAAAGGCGCTTTTCGTAAAGGAGCCAAAGGAAATCACAAGGACATCCATGATTGTGGCCTACTATTACTATTACAATGCACTGCACGCGGATGACGACGAGGATCAGCGCAAAAGCTTCGGGGAGGTGTTCCGAAGCTTCAAAAAGGGAATCGACGGGATACTGACACAGTCCTATTACCAGCCGTTAAGCGGAAAAAATATTTTCGACGTGCTGGTCGTCTTTTCATCCTATGCGTATCTGAATTTATAGGGAAAAACTGAAGGATAAAACGGGAGGAATCGGAACATGCAGGAACGAAAATTACTGAAGACATCCATTCTGCTCTTCGGGGAGAGCGACGGGAAGCGGTTCGGGAGAACCTTTTTGATTGAAAGGAAGCTGGAGGAGGGCGCTTCCTCTGTCTGCTATGAGGCATGGCATGAAAACAGTGCGCCGGGCGTTTTAAAGGAATTTTATCCGCGGTCTGTGGAGGGTCTGGAACGGAATGCCGACGGGCAGCTCATCTATGAGGGAACCGCGGACGGCGGAAGGGAAGCGTTTGAGCAGGCAAGGAAGGAGTACATGGAGCCCTACATGACGATGCTCTCGATCATGAGGGAGAGTGAGAACCGGAAGCTGCGCTCCTTTATTCCGGATTTTGAAATTTACTATGGATGTGAGGACGACTGCGGCGTCACAGGCAGCGTTTATATCTGGATGCCAAGGCCAAAGCTGGAGACGTTTGAATACATCTGCAGAGACATACAAAAGCACCCGTCCGTGAAGCCGGAGCGCAAGCTGGTTACGGTGCTTAACGCGGTAAAATATTTGACGGAATGCATTCAGGGCATACATCGGGAGGGGCTGCTCCACCGGGATATCAAGCCGTCCAACTTTGGATTTCTGAAGTATGGGGATGATGTGCTGGAGCAGACGCTTACGATGTTTGATATCAATTCCGTCTGCACGGCAGAGCATGTGCCAAAGCGCGTGATGGGAACGGAAGGCTATATGGAGCCCGAGGCCGCTTATGAGCGGGCGACGAATCAGACGGATATCTATGCCATCGGGGCAACGCTTTTCCGGGCGCTCATAGTCTCGGAGGGGATCAAGGGGGACGGGTATCCGTATGAGGATGCGCAGTATGACCGGCTGAAAAAGTTGGTTGACAATTCCATGCTGACCCGCTCCTCGGAGGCAAATTCCCATCCGAGGCTGCGGGATCTGCTTGCCCGAATTCTCCAAAAATGCCTGTGTGAGCGCGAAGGGCGGTATACGGACTGCGAAGCGCTTTTGGAGGATTTAAGCGAAGCGCTTTACTATGCCCTGCCCACCGAGCTGGCGAAAAAAAGCCGCGCCGGGGAAAGGTGGACGCTGGTCGATGTGGAGCGTTCCTTTGGCAGAGGCGGGGAGAGAAATGTGCCGCTTGCATTGCAGTATCATCTCTATGAGTACCCACTGT
>CAMTZV010000499.1 GCA_947086625.1 uncultured bacterium
GATTCTGTTTATCGACGAGATCCATCGCTTTAACAAGGGGCAGCAGGATTATCTCCTTCCGTTTGTGGAGGACGGAACGCTCATCCTCGTGGGCGCGACAACGGAAAATCCGTATTTTGAGGTGAACGGGGCGCTGCTCTCGCGCTCCGTGATCTTTGAGCTGAAGCCGCTTTCAAAAAATGACATCCGTACCCTGCTGTTTCGCGCGGTGGCGGACGCAGAGCGAGGCCTGGGAAGCTATGGGGCTGTTCTGGATGAGGACGCGGCAGAATTTCTGGCGGACGTGGCGAACGGCGACGCGCGTGCGGCGCTGACGGCGATTGAGCTTGGCGTGCTGACAACGGAGCGCGATGCGGCGGATGATAAGATTCACATCACGCTCGCGGTTGCGCAGGAGTGCATTCAGAAGCGCGTGCTGAAATATGATAAAAACGGAGATAATCACTACGATACGATCTCGGCGTTTATCAAGAGTATGCGCGGTTCCGACCCGGACGCGGCCCTCTACTATTTGGCGCGGATGTTCTATGCGGGCGAGGACGTTAAATTTATCGCAAGGCGCATGATGATCTGTGCGTCGGAGGACGTCGGAAACGCTGACCCGCAGGCAATTCAGGTCGCGACGGCGGCGGCGCTTGCCGTCGAGCGGGTGGGGATGCCGGAGGCGCAGATCATACTGTCGCAGGCGGTCAGCTACATTGCCAGCGCGCCAAAGAGCAACGCGGCGGTGAACGCGATCAGCAAGGCGATGCACATCGTCGGCCACACGAAGACGCCGCCGGTGCCGCCGCATTTGCAGGATGCGCATTACAATTCGTCGGAAAAGCTCGGGCGCGGCACGGGCTATAAATATGCGCACGACTATCCGCACCATTACGCGGCGCAGCAGTATCTGCCGGACGCTCTGGCGCACGAGGTTTTTTACGAACCGTCTGAAAACGGTTATGAGCAGACGATTCGGGAATATTTAGATAACGTAAAAAAGTGGAAAAAGGAACAGGAGGAAGGCAAATGCGAAGCATTTTAAAAAATGCCTTCCGACGACTTGCCCGTGAGCTTTGCGAGCGGGCGTTTCATTGAGAAAAGGAGGAAGCAAGATGAAAGCTTACGAGCAGATGTCAAAGGAAGAACTTTTCGAGGAGAAAAAGCGGCTGCTGGAGGAGTATAAGGGCTATGAAAATGCCGGCCTGCAGCTGAACATGGCGCGCGGAAAGCCGGAGAGCGCGCAGCTTGACCTCTCGATGCCGATGATGGATATGATCAACGAGGAGATGGGCTACCGCGCTTCGGACGGCACGGACTGCCGCAATTACGGGGAGCTGGACGGCATTCCCGAGGCAAAGCAGTTTATGGCTGAGATTATGGAGTGCCGCCCGGATCAGATCATCGTATTCGGAAACGGCAGCTTAAACGTGATGTTCGACTGCGTGGCGCGCGCGATGATCCACGGCGTCTGCGGGCATAAGCCGTGGGGGGAGCAGGGCAAGATCAAATTCCTCTGTCCGGTGCCCGGCTATGACCGGCATTTTTCCGTGACCGAGTGCCTTGGCATCGACATGATCAACGTTCCGATGGACGACGAGGGTCCTGACATGAATCTCGTGGAGACGCTTGTGGCATCTGACCCGCTTATCAAGGGGATCTGGTGCGTGCCGAAATACGCGAATCCGACCGCGATCTCCTATTCGGACGAGGTTGTGCGGCGCTTTGCTTCGATGCGGACGGCGGCCGACGATTTCCGCATTTTCTGGGACAATGCATACTGCGTCCATCATCTGTACGAGGAGCCGGAGAAGCAGGACCGGATTTTAAACATTCTCGAGGAGTGCGAGAAGGCCGGGAACCCTGACCGCGTGTTTGAGTTTGCCTCCACCTCAAAGATTACGTTCGCAGGCGCAGGCATTTCCGCGATGGCGGCATCGGAGTCAAACCTTGCGGATGTGCGGCAGATCATGGAGATACAGACGATCGGCTATGACAAGATGAACCAGCTTCGCCATGTTCGCTTTCTGAAAGACCGTGCCGGTGTGGATGCACACATGATGAAGCACGCAGCGATCATGCGCCCGAAATTTGAGCTGGTGGAGAGGATGCTGGAGGAGGAGATCAAACCGCTTGGTATCGGAAGCTGGATTTCACCGCGCGGCGGCTATTTCATCTGCTTTACGTCGATGAACGGCTGCGCGAAGCGCATTGTGGAGCTGGCAAAAAAGGCTGGCGTTGTGCTGACCGGAGCGGGCGCGCCCTTCCCCTATAAAAAAGACCCGGACGACGCGGTCATTCGTCTGGCGCCCTCCTATCCGACGCTTGAAGAGCTTGAGACGGCGGCAAAAGTTTTTATCTGCTGTGTAAAGCTTGCGAGCATGGAAAAGCTGCTTGGATAAGGGCATGGTGAAAAGCGGTTTTGTTGTGCCGTAAAAAAGGGTATTTATTGTCCGAAACTGTGACCAAAGTGTAAAAAAAGCATAAAATTTTTATAAATATTCGAAACTTCGAGAGCACCATATAGAACTTTATTCGCAA
>CAMTZV010000500.1 GCA_947086625.1 uncultured bacterium
AGTGTGGGAGGCGCGGCAAGAGGCGTTGCGATCGCCTTTGATTCGCGGCATATGTCGCCGGAGTTTGCGGATGAGGCGGCGCTGTGCCTGGCGGCCAACGGCATTAAGGCGTATGTGTTCGAGAGCCTTCGCCCGACGCCGGAGCTCTCCTATGCGGTGCGAAAGCTCGGCTGCATCGCAGGCATCAACATCACGGCCAGCCACAATCCGCCGGAGTACAACGGATACAAGGTTTACTGGGAGGATGGCGCACAGATTACCCCGCCGCATGACAGCGGAATTATGGATGAGGTAAAGAAGGTGACGGATTACGCGACGGTGAAGACGATGGACAGGCCCGCGGCAGCTGCGGGGGGACTCTATCAGCAGATCGGCGCGGATATCGACGATCCGTATATTGCGGAGTTAAAGAGCCTCGTGCTGCATCAGGACTGTATCGATAAAGTAAAGGACGATTTAACGATTGTCTACACGCCGCTTCATGGAACCGGGAACCTTCCGGTGCGCCGTGTCTTAAAGGAGCTTGGCTTTACGAAGGTTTACGTTGTACCCGAGCAGGAGAAGCCCGACGGCGATTTTCCGACGGTCAGCTATCCGAACCCGGAGACCGAGGAGGCGTTCCAGCTCGGCTTAAAGCTCGGAAAAGAAGTAAATGCAGATTTAATTCTTGCCACAGATCCGGATGCAGACCGCTTGGGTGTCTATGTAAAGGATTCTAAGACCGGCGAGTACCACTCGCTTACCGGTAATATGTCGGGGTGCTTAATCGGCGAGTATGTGATCGGCCAGCGCAGGGCGCGCGACGGAAAGCTGCCTGAGGACGGCGCGTTTATCAAGTCCATCGTTTCCACGAACATGGCCGACGCCATCGCGAAGGATTACGGCATCGATCTGATCGAGGTTCTGACCGGCTTTAAGTTCATCGGGCAGCAGATCTTAAAGTTTGAGCACGAGGGCAAGGGTACATATCTGTTCGGTATGGAGGAGAGCTATGGCTGTCTGACCGGAACATATGCGCGGGACAAGGACGCGGTTGTGGCATCCATGACGCTGTGTGAGGCGGCGGCTTACTACAAGACAAAGGGCATGACGCTGTGGGATGCGATGCTTGCCATGTACGAGCGCTACGGCTACTACAAGGATCATGTGGAGTCCATCACCTTAAAGGGAATCGAGGGGCTTGCAAAGATTCAGGAGATCATGAGCACACTGCGCGCCGATGCGCCGAAGGAGATCGGCGGCTATACGGTGACGGCTGTGCGGGATTACAAGGCGGATACGATTACCGACACCGCGACCGGCGCGGTAAGGCCTACCGGGCTTCCGTCGTCAAACGTGCTCTACTACGAGCTGACCGACGACGCGTGGGTATGCGTGCGTCCCTCCGGAACCGAGCCGAAGGTGAAATTCTATATCGGAGTAAAGGGAACCTCTCTGTCGGATGCAGATGCGAAATCTGCGGATCTTGGGCAAAAGGTGCTGGCAATGATCCAGAAATTCTTGTAAAAATAGGGAAATGCGCTTGACAAGAAAAAAAAAACCAAGTATAAATATATGCGTAGGTAATCTGGAACGGAACCGGAACACCGACAGGATCTTGATAAAAAAAGAAATCCACAGGAGGAACAAATACTATGAATAAGTTGGAGTTAGTGTCAGCAATGGCTGATAAGACAGGGTTATCAAAGAAGGACGCAGAGACCGCGCTGAAGGCTTTCACTGATGTGGTTGCAGAGGAATTGAAGAAGGGTGAAAAGATTCAGTTAGTAGGCTTTGGCACATTTGAGGTATCCGAGCGTGCAGCCAGAACCGGCAGAAATCCGCAGACCGGTAAGGAGATGACCATTCCTGCATCGAAGGCTCCGAAATTTAAGGCCGGAAAGGCTTTAAAGGATAGCATCAACGCTTAATCCACAACGACTGACAAAAGATACGGCGGGCTTCTTTCAGATTCGAAAAGGAAGCCCGTTTTTCTATGCGCGGGGGCACAAATAGAAATTAACTGCTGACGCAGTATGCGCCCCGCGCGGCGAGCAGGAAGAAAATCCCCCTGCTCGATTGCGCGGGCGCTGCCCGGCTGCATATGGAGGTGAAACGAAAATGAGATTGGATAAGTTTTTGAAGGTGTCGCGCTTAATCAAACGGCGTACCGTGGCGAACGAGGCATGTGACGCGGGACGCGTCACGGTAAACGGCAAGGTGGCAAAGGCGTCCCTGAATGTGAAGGAGGGAGACGTCATCGAGATCCAGTTCGGGACGAAGACGGTGAAGGTGCGCGTGAAGGCGATCGCGCAGACGACGAAAAAGGAGGAGGCCGCGGAGTTATTCGAGTATCTGTAGTCAGCGGGTTCTCACACCGCTGGCACACAGGACATTTCCGCAAAGACACGTTTGCACTTGGATAAAAACGCAACGGACACTAGGCTCGAAAGCACCTCGCCAAGTGCAGGCGTTTTTATGACAGTCTTTGTCGGAAACGTCCCTGTCTGCCGGCGGCGTGATATCAGCTGCGCGCAGCGCTTC
>CAMTZV010000501.1 GCA_947086625.1 uncultured bacterium
AAAGCTGGAAATCGGACTTGAACCGACGACCTACTGATTACGAATCAGTTGCGCTACCGACTGCGCTATTCCAGCTTAATGAAGCACATGTTTGTACCTCACTTTTAGCATTATAACGGTTTTTATAAAATTTTGCAACAGATTTTTGCGAAATTATTGTGTTTATTTAAAAAAATTGTTATAATCAGACCTAAAGGTGATGAAAGGACTGTAGATTATGAGTGCAAACAAGCATCAAAAAGAGATAAAGGAACCGGCTGTTCAGCAGGAGAAGAGCGCTGCTGAGCCGGAAATACAGGAAATACAGGAGTTTGTCGTCTCTTCTGAGCAGGCCCGCTCAGAGCGAAAAAAAGCGGAGCAGGCGAGCATCAATGCTTTTGTGGGCTTAAGTGGTGTACAGCGAAGCGTGGCGGCGGTTGTACTGTTTGCTGTGGTGGTCGTTGCATATCTTATGATTGGCATCAGGGTGTGCGGGATTGACGTGACGGTTGTTTGCGCGGTGCTTGTGATCCAGACAGCGATCGGCGTACTTCTCGGTCATAACCCGGTCTGGCTGCATATATGTGTTGCGGCGGCAGATCTGATCGTCGGTTTTTGTCTGAATCAGGTCGTGCTCATGGCTGCCTCGATGGTTGTTTATGTAGTGGCGATCGTGGCGCTGGAGATATTACAGCGGACTAAGATGCAGAGAAAAGAGCAGGAAAACAGTCAGAGCATAGGAGAAAACAATGGCGGACAAGTATAATGGAATGGGAATCGGGATATTCGAGATGGACAGCCTGTGTGCGGCATATGTGGCGCTGGACGCGGCGGCAAAGGCCGCGGATGTGCGCATTCAGAGCGTGGAGCGCAACCGTTTGAAAAGCGGCGCATGCGTGAAGCTGCGGGGGCGCATCTCCGATGTGCGCGCGGCGATGGAGGCGGCTCTTGCAGCGGGCGAAAAGCATGGCACAGTGACGGCGCATCACGTCATCGCCTCCCCGGCGGACGATACGGAGATCGCAATGTCCATGACGATCTTAAAGTAACGGCTGTAAGCAGACAGGATGACAGCTGGATCGGGACGGATACAACGGAAAGAGGGGACAGGGTATATGACATACGGTGCGTTTGGATTGGTTGAGGTACTCGGAAGCGCGAATGCGGTTCTGGTCGTGGATCAGATGTTAAAGACGGCGGATGTGGAGTTTCGGACGTGGGATACAAAATGCGGTGGTCACGCTACGGTTTTTATGAGCGGCGATGTGGCGGCAGTCACTTCGGCGGTGACGCGGGTGAGCGAAGCGCCGTTGTGCGAGGTCGTGGCATCAGCAGTGATTTCAAACCCTTCTGAGGAGACGATTCGTCTCGTGGAGGAGAGCGCGGCGCGCAACGGTTTTACGCCGGCAGAGGCATAGAAACCAGAAACGATACAACATCATTACGAATCAAAGGAGGGCATATGGTATGAACGGATACGAGAGACCGGAGCTGAAGGTTTTGGAAGGCGCTGCCGAGGGCGTGTTTATGGCGAGTGGAAGCGCGGGAGGCACGGGAAGTACCGGAGGCTCAGATGTTATTTATATGCTGGAGAGAACACAGACAGGCGGTCAGTGGAACAAAGTGGATGTTTTCACACTGACTGTGACGAACAATTCTGCGGAGGAGCTTAGGGACTGGGAAGCGACGCTCTATGTGACAAGCGGAACTATGACAGGCGCACAGGTCTACAACGGCTGGCTTGCATCGGCGAGCATGAGCGGAAACAAAGTGGTCGTCACACCCGGAGGTGGCGGCGCGGTTGGCGCGGGCGCAAGCATCAAGGTTGAGGTCGTTGTAAGTTATTCAAGTGATGGAGTTGTACTTAAAGTGGGTTAGTACGCAGCCGGGAAATTAGAGGACGTATGAATGAAGGGCACAGATTGGTACGCTGTGCGGAGAAATCCAGGGAACTATAATGCGACAGTAAAGTAAAATGGCAATTTTTTGGCCCGCGCAATATGGAGGAAATGCTGCGGGCCGTTTTTGTATGCGCAGGGGCGCATAAGACAATTTGTTGCTGACGCAACATGCGCCCCGCGCACCGAGTAGGGAAAGATGGCTCTGCCCTGCTCGGTTGTGCGTATGCGGGAAGCAAAATGCCGCTAACGCACGCTTTGCCTACTCATGCACGAACCGCTTTTCCAGCCGCCCGAGCACAAAATACAGAAGCATCGCGATGACGCACAGGATTAAGATCGAGAGGATGACCCAGTCGAGTTTGAATAGTTGGTTGTACAAACAGATATATTAAATCTGGCAGTTTCATAAATTAGACACTTGCATAAGCAGTTATCAATCATGAACTATGGTTGCTGACTGCTTATTTTAGTGCCTGAATACCGGTTTGGGATTTCAAAACGCTTTTGTGAGCCGTATACAGCCTCAAAGGAGCGTTCTACAGGCACAAACCGTAACTTAAAACAGCAATTTCATTGACACTATCAAACACGAAAGGAAGGAACAAAACAGATGGCAAAAGGACGAACATTAACAGCATTCATG
>CAMTZV010000502.1 GCA_947086625.1 uncultured bacterium
GCGGTCGCCACGATGATCGTTGACCATATCGGGGCATACTTTTTTCCGGCGCAGCTTTGGATGCGCGCCGTGGGAAGGCTCGCGTTTCCGATTTACTGTTTTCTGATCGCGGAGGGGTATGTATACACGCATGACGTGAAAAAATACATGGGACGCCCGTTTGTCGTGGCGCTGCTCTCCGAGGTGCCCTTTGATCTGCTCTGGTACGGAGAGCCCGTTTATATATGGCACCAGAATGTTTTTTTCACGCTGTTGACCGGGCTTGTGTGCATCTGCGCGATCGACCGGCTGAAAAAGCGCTGGCAGGCGGGACTGGTTCTGGCAGGGATGGCGGTTCTGATGCACTTTGTCATAAACTCGGATTACGGCATTTTCGGCGCTGCCATGATCGTCTGCTTTTACCTGTTCCGCGAAAATGCGTTTGGAATGCTTCTGGCGCTTGGCGCCATCAACATTTTGGGCTACGGGGGCGTCCAGTGCGCGGGCGTGCTCGCGTTTGTGCCGATACAGTGTTACAGCGGAAAAAGGGGGCCGTCGGCGAAATATTTTTTCTATGCGGTTTACCCCGTGCATCTCTTGTTACTGTATCTGATCGGGAGGTATGTGATCTATGTCAATCTGCAAGGCTTATAAACATTTAAAGACGGTGTGCAGGCACCGGCATGAGGTGCGGAAAAACTGCTTTCGCATGGGACTCTACCGGCAGGGGCTGACCCATGACCTGTCCAAGTTCTCGTGGACGGAGTTCCGCATCGGGGCGAAATATTTTATGGACGACCAGAGCCCGCACAACGGCGAGCGGAGGGAGTACGGCTATTCCACCGCATGGCTGCACCACAAGGGGCGCAACAAGCATCATCTCGAGTACTGGATGGACTATGATTTTCTCGGGGATCACCATGTGGCCGGGATGCGTATGCCGGAAAAATATGTGGCGGAGATGGTGGCGGACCGCGTGGCGGCATCCAAAATATATAAAAAGGAAAAATATACCGATTCCTCGCCGCTTGAGTATTATATGAGAAAACGGGATTACCATATTCTGCACCCCGAGACGCGGGCGCTTCTGGAAAAGCTGCTCGTGATGCTCTCGAAGAAGGGAGAGGACTACACCTTCCGCTATATCCGAAACGTCGTGCTGAAAAGGAAACGGCGGCGTTTTCCGACGTCGGTGTTTCTTGTGACGAAGAAGGGGCAGAAAAAGCCGGAAAAATAAACCAAGGCCCCCGATGAGTGGGAAAGGCACGCAGCCGCCCGCTGCGACATAAAATGTATTAAGTTCGCTTTGATAGATCGGAGAAAAGCGATTGAAAACATTTTTGCCGCCTCTTACGCAGCAGGAGGAGAGAGAGTGCGTGGCACGTATGAAGGGCGGGAGCCCGGAGGCAAGGCACACGCTGGTGGAGCGCAATATGCGGCTGGTGGCGCACATCGTCAAAAAGTATCAGAATGTGGACGAGGAGACAGAGGAGCTGATCTCGATCGGGACAATCGGGCTGATCAAGGCGGTGGACACGTACAATGCCGCGCGCGGCAGCCGTTTGGCGACCTACGCCGCGCGCTGTATCGATAACGAGCTTTTGATGTATCTGCGCGCGAAGCGCAAGACGTCCCGGGAGGTGTCCCTCTATGAACCGGTGGGCACGGATAAGGAGGGTAATCAGATCCGGCTTTTGGATATTTGCGAGAGTGAGGATCCGGACGTGGTCGAGGAGATGGACCTGAAATGGCGCGTTGATACGCTGCGGGAAATGCTGCCAAGGCTCCTTCACGGGCGCGAGCTTGAGATCATCACCCTGCGCTACGGGCTGGACGGCAGGACGCCGCTCACCCAGCGGGAAATCGCCGGGAATATCGGCATTTCGCGCTCTTACGTAAGCCGGATCGAGAAAAAGGCACTGGCACAGCTTCGGGAGGGGCTAGAGCAGCGAACGTGTTGCTAAGCGCTGTAGCCATCCATATTATTTCAAAACCTGCCAAGGCTGTTATGGGGAATTTAGCATGACAGAAGCATAAAATACGCCATCTTTCCATTGAAACCTTGCATCCCCATGATAGCGCCTGGCAATTTCACGCACCGATTCCGTACCCAGCCCAAAATCCGGACGTTTGCTGGAATAAAATGCATTTCCTTTTATGACAGGCTCCAGGGCCGTATTGTCTATAGCCAGAACAAGGCTGCTTTCGCCATTCTGAATGGCGTTCACGCTGATGCAGCGTCCTTCTTCTTCTCCGCAGGCGGAACAGGCGTCTAAGGCATTTTCTAAAAGATTTCCCAGAAGTACGCATAGCTCCGGTTCCGGGATGCATGTTTTTTCGCTCACAGGAAAAGATATGTCCATTTTAATTTGCTGCTGCGCAGCCTTTTGTGCGTAAAAGCATAAAACCGCATTGGCAGCAATATTATCACAGTAATAGCCGGGCGCCTCCACAGGCATGTTATCCCCATATGTTCGGATATAGTCGGACAATGCGTCAAAATTACCGCTGTCGGCATAGCTTTGCAGGACGTTCCAATGG
>CAMTZV010000503.1 GCA_947086625.1 uncultured bacterium
AGGAGGACATGCGCCGCATCGTGGCGGTGTACCGTTTTATCCTGCCGGGCGCTGCCATCCGGCTCGCCGGAGGGCGGGGGCTGCTGGCGGACAAGGGCAGGAGCTGTTTTACATCCGGGGCAAACGCGGCGATTTCCGGCGATATGCTCACGACCGCCGGCATTACCGTGGAAACGGATAAGGCGCTTTTGCGCGGGCTTGGATTTGAGGTGCGGATGGATGATTCACAGGCGGAGGTTGAAGCATGAGTAAGACGCTGTTTCTTGTCGGAACGGGCACCGACATCGGAAAGACGTATGTCGCGGGGCTGATCGTGAAAAAGCTCCATGAGAGCGGCGCATCGTGCGGCTACTACAAGGCGGCGATGAGCGGCAATGCGCGGCGGGCGGACGGAAGCCTTATTCCGGGGGATGCCTGTGCGGTAAAGGAGATGTCGGGCATTGACCAGCCATCCGAACGGATGTGTCCCTTCGTTTACGAGCGCGCCGTCTCCCCGCATCTGGCGTCGCGCATCGAGGGGAATCCGGTTCGGCTGGAAACCGTGCTGGAAGGCTTTCACCGGGCCTGTGAAGCATATGAATATGTCACGCTGGAGGGCTCGGGCGGCATTCTCTGTCCGCTTCGGTATGACGAAAAGGAGCTGTGGCTGGAGGATGTGATCGGCGCGTGCCGCGCGCCGTGTCTGCTTGTGGCGGACGCGGGGCTTGGGACGATCAACGCCGTTGGGCTGACCGCTTTTTATATGAAGGAACGGGGCATTCCCCTGAAGGGCATTATTTTTAATCATTACAGGCCCGGCGACGTGATGCAGGAGGACAATCTTGTGATGTGTGAGCGTCTGACGGGGATTCCGGTGGTCGCGCGCGTGCAGGACGGCGATACGGAGCTGGACATGCCGGCGGATGCGCTGCTGGCGTTGTATGAGGAGGAAGGCAAAATGCGAAGCATTTTATGAAATGCCTTCCGACGATATGCCCGCGAGCAGAGCGAACGGGCGCAACTTTGGTTATGAGGAGGAAGGCAAAATGCGAAGCATTTTATGAAATGCCTTCCGACGAGATGCCCGCGAGCAGAGCGAACGGGCGCAACCTTGGTTATAAGGAGGAAGGCAAAATGCGAAGCATTTTATGAAATGCCTTCCGACGATATGCCCGCGAGCAGAGCGAACGGGCGCAACCTTGAAAAAGGAGGAAGGCAAAATGATCTGGTATCCATATGAACAAATGAAAACGATGCAGGCTCCCTTTCAGGTCGTAGACGCGAGCGGGGTCTATCTGTATACGGAGGATCGGATGCTGATTGACTCCGTGTCCTCTTGGTGGAGCGTGATTCACGGGTATAAGCACCCCCGGTTAAACGAGGCGATCACTGCGCAGGTGCAAAAATTTTCGCATGTGATGCTCGGCTCCCTCACGCATGAGCCGGTGCAGAGGCTGTCGGATAAATTAGCGGAGTTTTTGCCCGGCGATCTGGACTACACGTTTTTCTCCGATTCGGGAAGCGTGGCGGTGGAGGTGGCGCTGAAAATGGCGCTGCAATACTACATGAACCGGGGTGACGGCAAGCGCACGATGGTGCTCGCCCTGAACAACGCGTATCACGGGGACACCTTCAAGACGATGGAGGTCGGTGACGACGAGGACTATCATTTTGTGCTGAATGCCTATGGGCCGAGCAGACATGTCGTGCACATTCCGACAGAGCTCCCGGCGCTCGAGCGGGCGTTTGAGCAGTACCACGACCGCTTAAACTGCATGATTGTGGAGCCGCTGCTTCAGGGCGCGGGCGGAATGCGGATGTATGACGTGTCGTTTTTGCGGCGCGCGAGGGAGCTGTGCGACGCGTATGACGTGCTGCTCGTCTTTGACGAGGTGGCGACGGGCTTCGGGCGTACCGGAAACCGGTTTGTGGCGGATCTCGTGCTGCCGGATATTTTAGTGCTCGGAAAGGCGCTGACGGGCGGCTACATCGGACACGCGGCGACGGTCGCAAACAAAAAGGTATTTGACGGCTTTTACGACGACAATCCGGAGCACGCGCTCATGCACGGGCCGACGTTCATGGGAAATGCGCTGGCGTGCAGCGTGGCGCTTGCGTCGATCGAGTTGTTTGAGACGCAGGATTACATGGCAAAGATCGGCCGGATCGAGGAGATCACGCGGCGGGAGCTGGAAGGGTTTTCGGATGAACGCATCCGGGAGGTGCGTATCATGGGCGGCTGCGTCTGCATCGAGGTGAAGGACGGGGAGGATTTGCGGGGCTACCAGCAGTTTGCCTGTGAGCGCGGCGTGTTCAGCCGGCCGTTTCTGAAATACCTCTATGCGATGGTTCCTTATATTATCACAGAGGATGAGCTGGTGCGGGTGCTGTCTGTGATGAAAGAGTGGTTTGGGCGGGAATAATTTTTGTGACAGTTCAGCCCACGCCACGATGGCGGAACTGGTGTTACGATTCACGGCCCGGGAGGCCGCTCTTAGTAACGATTTGGGGCGATATTTCGAATTTTGCTGCGCAAAAAT
>CAMTZV010000504.1 GCA_947086625.1 uncultured bacterium
AAGGCGTTTGTGCGGGAGGATTACGAGCGGGAGCGCTTCACGGCGGCGAGCAGGGGCGTCTACGGGATGTTTGTGCGCGCGGAAAAGCTCATTGCGCTGAACGCGCCGCTCATGCAGTTTACGGTGTACAGCTGTATCCTGCTCATCTCGTGGCTGGGCGCGCGCATGGTCGTGCTGGAGGGGCTTAGCACCGGCGATCTCATGAGCATGCTCACCTATTGCATGAATATTTTGATGCATTTGATGATGCTCTCGATGGTGTTTGTCATGATCACGATGGCGTCCGCGAGCGGGCGGCGCGTGGCGGAGGTCATGAACGAGAAAAGCACGCTGACAAACCCTGCGGATCCGGATTACGACGTGTGTGACGGCAGCATCCGCTTTGAAGGCGTCTGTTTTGATTATCACGGGGACACCGAAAATCCTGTTTTGCGGGATATCAATCTAGACATTCGCGCGGGGGAGACGATCGGCATCATCGGCGGCACCGGAAGCTCGAAGTCGAGCCTTGTAAATCTGATCAGCCGCCTGTATGACGTGACGCTTGGCGCGGTGTTTGTGGGCGGAAAGGACGTGCGCACGTACGATCTGGACACGCTGCGCGGGACGGTCGCCGTCGTTTTGCAGAAAAACGTGCTCTTTTCGGGCACGATTCTGGAAAATCTGCGCTGGGGCGACGAGCACGCGACGCGGGAGCAGTGCGTGGAGGCGTGCCGTCTGGCGTGCGCGGATGAATTTATCGAGCGCTTCCCGGACGGGTACGACACGTTTCTTTCGCAGGGCGGCGCAAACCTCTCCGGCGGGCAGAAGCAGCGGCTGTGCATCGCGCGGGCGCTGCTAAAACATCCGAAAATACTCATTTTAGACGACAGCACAAGCGCGGTGGACACGGCGACCGACGCTGGTATCCGCCGTGCGCTCGCAGAAAAGATACCCGACACGACAAAGCTCATCATCGCACAGCGGATTGCGTCGGTGCAGGGCGCGGACCGCATTCTCGTGATGGAGGACGGGCGCGTGGCGGGCTTTGGCACGCACGAAGCGCTGCTGGCGGAAAATGAGATTTACCGGGACATCTACGAATCCCAGACGCAGGGCGGCGGAGATTTTGACGAGAAGGCAGGTGAGGCGTAATGGCGCAGGAACGCGTGAGAGAGTTTAAGGGCAACCGGAGAGGGCCGATGGGCCCGCGCCCGAAGCTGGAGCACCCCATGCAGATTTTCCTTCGGATTATGCGCTATCTGATGAAATATTATCCGGTTCAGGTCGTGCTCGTCGTCGTCGCCATCTTTGCGAGCGTGCTCTGCAACGTGCAGGGGACGTGGTTCATGAAGGATTTGATCGACGGGTACGTGCGCCCGCTGCTGTTCGCGCGAAACCCGGATTTTAGCGGGCTGCTTCGGGCGATCGCGCGGGTCGGCGGCTTTTACCTGCTCGGCGTTTTCGCGGCGTTTGCGCAGCATCGGATGATGGTGTACGTGACGCAGGGGACGCTCATGCACATGCGCAACGAGATGTTCGTGCACATGGAGACGCTTCCGGTGAAATATTTTGACATGCACCCGCACGGCGACGTGATGAGCATGTACACGAACGATATTGACACGATGCGCCAGATGATCTCGCAGAGTATGCCGCAGTTTTTAAACAGCGCGATCACGATCGTCAGCGTGCTCACAAGTATGATTCTCTTGAGCGTCCCGCTCACGATCGTGACGCTTCTGATGGTGGCGGTGCTGCTCTTTTCCACGAAAAAGACGACGGGCTTAAGCGGGCGCTACTTCGTGCAGCAGCAGCGGGACCTCGGCGCGCTCAACGGCTACATCGAGGAGATGATGGAGGGGCAGAAGGTCGTGAAGGTGTTCTGCCATGAGCCGCAGGCGCTCGCGCAGTTTCGGGCGCTAAACGAGGGGCTTTACGGGAGCGCCTTCAACGCGAACCGGTTTGCAAACCTGCTCGGGCCGATCAACGCGCAGCTCGGAAACGTCAGCTACGTGCTCTGCGCGATGGTGGGCGGCGCGCTTGCGCTAAGCGGGAGCTTCGGCTTTACGCTCGGCGCGCTCGCGAGCTTTCTGACGTTCAACAAGAGCTTTTACATGCCGATCAACCAGATCAGCCAGCAGCTCAACGCGGTTGTGATGGCGCTGGCGGGGGCGGAGCGCATCTTCGCGCTGCTCGACGAGGAGCCGGAAACGGACGCGGGCTATGTCACGCTCGTCAACGCGAAGCGGGAGCCGGACGGCTCGCTTGCAGAGAGTGAAAAGCGTAGCGGCCTGTGGGCGTGGAAGCACGTGCATCAGGCGGACGGCAGCGTGGACTACGTGGAGCTGACGGGGGATGTCGTGTTCGACGACGTGGATTTTGGCTACACGCCGGAGAAGCTTGTGCTGCGGAATGTGGATCTGTACGCGACGCCGGGGCAGAAGATCGCCTTTGTCGGCTCCACCGGCGCGGGCAAGACGACGATCACAAACCTGATCAACCGCTTTTACGACATTCAGGACGGAAAAAT
>CAMTZV010000505.1 GCA_947086625.1 uncultured bacterium
ATCGGTTCGCATTCCTTCATCGATACGTTTGAGGATCAGCTGGTCGGAAAGAATACCGGCGACGAGGTGGACGTGAACGTGACGTTCCCCGAGCAGTACCAGTCGCCCGATCTGGCGGGAAAGCCCGCGCTCTTTAAGGTAAAGATCAACGAGATCCGCGCGAAGGAGCTTCCGGAGCTTGACGAGGAGTATGTACAGGATATCTCCGAGTTTGACACCGTGGAGGAGTACCGCGAGGACGTGAAGAAGACGCTCGTAGAGCGCAAGGAGAATGCCGCCAGAGGGACAAAGGAGGACGAGGCGATCCAGAAGATCATTGACAAGTCCAAGATGGAGATCCCCGAGGCGATGATCGACATGCAGGCAGAGACGATGCTCAACGAGTTTGCGCAGCGCATCGCGTCTCAGGGCATGTCCATGGAGCAGTACATGCAGTTCTCCGGCGCGACGGTTGAAAAGCTCAAGGAGCAGGTGCGCCCCGAGGCGATCCAGCGCATTCAGAGCAGCCTTGTGCTGGAGCAGATCGCAAAGGAGGAGAATCTCGTTGCGAGTGATGAGGACGTGGATGCGGAGATCGCGCAGATGTCTTCCATGTATGGCATGAAGGCAGAGGATCTGAAGACATATATGGGCGATTCGGAAAAGGAGACGATGAAGCGGGATATTGCTGTGAAGAAGGCAGTAGAATTTGTAATGGCAAATGTAAAGGAAAGAGCAAAGCCGAAATCTAAGACCGCGGAAGCAGATGCTGAATAGGACGAAAGAGAATGCAGACTGGCCTTATTGTGAAGGTCAGTCTGTTTCGATTACCACAGTGATTTTAGCCCGTGAGAGGAAGCGAGCGGGTGACACCTTAAACAGAGGAGGTTTTTGACATGAGTTTAGTACCTTACGTCGTGGAGCAGACGAGCAGGGGCGAGCGCTCCTACGATATTTATTCGAGATTGCTCAAGGAGCGCATCATTTTTCTGGGCGAGGAGGTCAACGAGACGACCGCGAGCCTGACGGTTGCCCAGATGCTGTTTTTGGAGTCCGAGGATCCGGGAAAGGATATTCATCTGTACATCAATTCCCCGGGCGGTGTGGTGACCGCAGGTCTGGCGATCTATGATACGATGCAGTACATCAAGTGCGACGTATCCACGATCTGCATCGGCATGGCGGCGAGCATGGGCGCGTTTCTGCTGGCGGGCGGAACAAAGGGCAAGCGTTTTGCGCTCCCGAATGCGGAGATCATGATCCATCAGCCCTCCGGCGGTGCAAAGGGACAGGCGACCGAGATCCAGATCGCGGCGGAAAATATTTTAAAGACAAAGAAGAAATTAAATGAGATCTTAGCGGCAAACACGGGCAAGTCCTACGAGCAGATCGCCGCGGATACCGAGCGCGACAACTATATGAGCGCGCAGGAGGCGGTGGAGTATGGCCTGATCGACAGCATTATTTCGAGTCATGAGTCCTGATGCGCCGGTTCGGTTTGACTGACAGGCTGGCGGGGCATTACAACAACAATATTGAGGGAGATCATACAGTGACAGGAAAAAATATAGAGAAGATCCGCTGCAATTTCTGCGGCAAGTCACAGGATCAGGTGCGCAAGCTGATTGCAGGGCCGGGCGGCGCCTACATCTGCGACGAATGCGTGGATATTTGCGCGGAGGAGGCAAAGCCGGAATTTGAGATCAACCTTCAAAAGCCGAAAAAGCTGAAAGAATTTCTGGACGATTATGTGATCGGGCAGGAGGAGGCAAAGAAGGTGCTCTCCGTGGCCGTTTACAATCATTATAAGCGCATCATCAGCGGCGAGGAGATCGATGTGGAGCTGCAAAAGAGCAACGTCCTGATGCTCGGGCCCACCGGCTCGGGGAAGACGTTGCTGGCGCAGACGCTGGCGCGGGTGTTAAACGTCCCGTTTGCGATCGCGGATGCGACGACGCTGACGGAGGCCGGCTATGTAGGTGAGGATGTGGAGAATATTCTCTTAAAGCTCATCCAGGCGGCGGATTACGATATTGAGCGCGCACAGTGCGGCATCGTCTATATCGATGAGATCGATAAGATCACAAAGAAATCGGAGAATGTCTCGATCACGCGCGACGTGTCCGGCGAGGGCGTCCAGCAGGCGCTTTTGAAGATTCTGGAGGGTACGCAGGCGAGCGTTCCGCCGCAGGGAGGAAGAAAGCATCCCCACCAGGAGCTGATACAGATCGACACGACGAATATTCTGTTTATCTGCGGAGGCGCTTTCGACGGGCTTGAGAAGATCATCGAGAACCGCATGGATCAGAAGTCGATCGGCTTTAATGCAGAGATCCGCGAGAAGAACGAGAAAAACACCGGAGAGCTTTTTAAGCATGTCATGCCGCAGGATTTTGTGAAATTCGGACTGATCCCGGAGTTTGTCGGACGTGTGCCGGTGACGGTTTCTCTGGATTCGCTGGACAAGGAAGCGCTTGTGCGCATATTGCGGGAGCCGAAAAACTCGCTCATCAAGCAGTACACGAAGCTCT
>CAMTZV010000506.1 GCA_947086625.1 uncultured bacterium
AGTGGGCGATACTTTATTTCAGGAGGAAGGTGAATGCGATGAGATGTACGAAAATGCACGGCTGCGGCAACGACTATGTGTATGTCAACTGCTTTACGGAGACAGTGGAAGACCCGGCTGCGACGGCGAGGCTTGTCAGTGACCGGCATTTTGGGATCGGTTCGGACGGCCTGATTTTGATCTGCCCGTCGAAAGAAGCCGATTTTGAGATGGCGATGTATAACGCGGACGGCTCGCGCGCCGAGATGTGCGGCAATGGCATCCGCTGTGTGGCAAAATATGTGTATGATTACGGATTGACGGACAAGACGGACATAAGTGTGGATACGCTCGCGGGCGTCAAATACTTAAAGCTTGACGTGGCCGACGGCAGGGTGCGCGAGGTCACGGTGAACATGGGCGCGCCGGTGCTTGCGGCGGCGGACATCCCCGTGGATTTTGCAAAAAGCCCGGTTGTCTCGCAGCCCCTTTGTGTGGGCGGACGGGACTACGCGGTGACGTGCGTGTCGATGGGAAATCCGCACTGCGTCATTTTTATGGATGAGGATGTGCGCGGCCTTGATCTGGAAAAGCTCGGGCCGCAGTTTGAGAATCACGCGCGTTTTCCGAAGCGCATCAACACGGAGTTTGTCAACGTCATCGACGAGACGCATCTTCGGATGCGCGTCTGGGAGCGCGGCAGCGGCGAGACGCTCGCCTGCGGCACCGGGACGTGCGCGACCGTCGTCGCGGCGATCTTAAACGGCCTGACCAAAGACGAGGTTGCGGTGGAGCTTTTGGGCGGGAGCTTGCGCATCCGCTGGGACCGCGCGCAGGATCTCGTGTATATGACAGGCCCCGCGACGGTGGTGTTCGATGGGGAGATTGCGCTCTAGCGCCAGGACACGGAGCGGTTTACATCGACGTTTCGGAGAAAAATGATGTATTAGCGCTTTAAATGAAGCGTCAAAAGCCTCCCGTAGCGCGGACCGGAAGCGCGAGGGGGATGGGTTGTGCAGACGACGTTTGCACGATGGAGCTGAGACGGGAAAATCGCGGGAGGCACAGCGGAATGTTCCGTGCAACGGAGTATGCGCAGTCATCCCCCTCACGCTTCCCGCCAATATCCGGAAGGGCTTTTGATACCGAATTTAGATTTATGTAAAAAGGAGAAAAAATATGTTCCAGATTAACGACAATTACCAGAAATTACCGGGCAGCTATCTGTTCAGCACGATCGCAAAAAAGGTGGCCGCCTACACCGCGGCAAACCCTGACAAGGAGATCATCCGCCTCGGCATCGGCGATGTGACCCAGCCGCTCGCGCCCGCGATCATCGAGGCGATGCACCGCGCGGTGGACGAGATGGCACACGCCGAGACGTTCCACGGCTACGCGCCGGATCTCGGCTACGAATTCCTGCGCACCGCGATCGCGGAAAACGATTACAGGGCACGCGGCTGCGAGATCGGCGCGGACGAGATCTTTGTCTCCGACGGCGCGAAGAGCGATTCGGGAAATATTCAGGAGATCTTTGCGCAGAGTAACCGTATCGCTGTCTGCGATCCGGTCTATCCGGTTTATGTGGACTCGAACGTGATGGCGGGCAGAACCGGTACGTACGACCCCGACACACAGATGTGGAGCGACGTCATCTACATGCCGTGCACGAAGGAAAACGGCTTTGTGCCGGAGTTTCCGAAGGAGGCGCCGGACATGATCTACCTTTGCCTGCCGAACAATCCGACCGGAACGACGATCACGAGGCAGCAGCTTCAGGCGTGGGTGGACTATGCGAATCGGGTCGGCGCGGTCATCATTTACGACGGCGCATATGAGGCGTATATTTCCGAAAGCGACGTGGCGCACACGATTTACGAGTGTGAGGGCGCAAGGACGTGTGCGATCGAGCTGAAGAGCTTTTCCAAAAACGCGGGCTTTACCGGCGTGCGCTTAGGCTATGCGGTCGTCCCGAAGGATTTGAAGTGCGGCGAAGTATCGCTCCATTCGATGTGGGCGAGACGCCACGGCACGAAGTTTAACGGTGCGCCCTACATCATCCAGCGGGCGGGCGAGGCGGTCTACTCCGAGGCCGGGAAAGCACAGCTGAAGGAGCAGGTCGCTTACTACATGAAAAATGCGGCCGCGATCAAAAACGGCTTGCAGGAGGCGGGCTACGAGGTGTTCGGTGGCGTGAACGCGCCCTACATCTGGCTGAAAACGCCAAACGGCATGACGTCGTGGGAATTTTTTGACTACCTGTTAGAGCAGGCAAACGTGGTCGGAACTCCCGGTTCGGGCTTTGGCCCCAGCGGCGAGGGGTACTTCCGCCTGACCGCATTCGGAAGCTACGAAAACACCCTCGCCGCGTTAGCACGGATAAAGGCGCTGTAGGGTGGAGTCAACGAGGGCGGCGCACGGTGTGTGTCGGCAGTGACTTTCCACTCCCGTCGGAATTAACCTGTCGCTGCTAAAACCAATGTCCGAAACGGTGGGGGGGTGGGTGGAGGAGCCAGTGAGGGCGGCGCCC
>CAMTZV010000507.1 GCA_947086625.1 uncultured bacterium
ATATCAAAGCACTCAATGCCTAAGAGATCCTCAATCTTCTGACGCATCTCCACCGTCCAGGGCTCCGCGCCGTGGATGCCGACCTTCAGCTTCATCGCGTCCACCTTGCCCGCCGCGGCGATCGACTCCGCAAGATTTAACGCGTAGGACGGCGTACACATGAGCGCCGTCGCACCTAAGTCCTCCATGACCATCATCTGGCGCTGCGTGTTGCCCGCCGACATCGGCACTGCCATCGCGCCCAGGCGCTGCGCGCCGAAATCCGCACCAAGCCCTCCGGTAAACAGGCCGTAGCCGTAGCAGACGTGAATCACGTCCTCCTTCGTCACGCCCGCCATCGTCATACAGCGGCCCGCGCACTCTGCCCAGATATCCACGTCGTTTTTCGTATAAAACGCCAGCGTCAGCTTTCCGGTTGTGCCGGACGTCCCCTGCACGCGGGCAATCTGATCGTGGGGCACCGCCAGAAGTCCATACGGGTAATTCTCGCGCAGATCATCCTTCGTCGTAAAGGGCAGCTTCCCGATATCCTCGATGCCCCGGATATCGCCCGGCTCCACGCCCAGCTCCTTCATTTTTTTCGTATAAAACGGAACATTCTCATAACATGCCTTTACCGTTTTCTTTAACTTTTCACTCTGCAGCGCGGCCATCTCGTCCGCACCCATGCACTCGTATTTCGGATTTAAAATCAGCTCCCTGTGCGCCATCTCTCTACTCCTTTTTTAGTTTTCACTGTTGTAGCCCGCGTCAAACGCTGCCTTGTTCACTTCGATCGTCTTCGGCGGTACGGTCTTCTCGATCACGCTGTACCACTGCTCCTTTGAAAAATCCATGTGCCTTGCGGCAAGCCCCAGCACGACCAGATTCGACACCTTTGAATTGCCGAGCTTTCTCGCCTCGTCGGTTGCATCGACGGCGTAAACCGTCGCCTGATTTTTCAGGTTTTCCAGAATCTGCTCCGGGTACTCCGCCGCGCCGATGATGACCGGCATCGGGTCGATGCGCCAGTCGTTTGCGATGAGCACGCCGTCCTCCTTCAGAAAATGGCTGTAGCGCAGCGCCTCGAGCCGCTCAAAGGCGATGATGACGTCCGCGCAGCCTTCCTCGACGATCGGCTCCGCCACCTCTTTTCCGTAGCGCACGTAGGTGACGACGCTGCCGCCGCGCTGTGACATGCCGTGTACCTCCGAAATCTTTACGTCAAACCCGTTTTCCAGCGCGATACCGCCCAGAATACGGCTCGTGAGCAGCGTCCCCTGTCCGCCGACGCCCACGATCATGATGCTTTTTGTCCCGTCCATATCACTCACCCACTTTCTGAATCGCGTCAAATTTGCAGAGCTGCTCGCACAGGCCGCATCCCGTACACATCGTGTCGTCGATGCGCACCGTCCCGTCCGCCTGCTTTACGATCGCCGGACAGCCGGGCTTTAAGCACATGCCGCACTTTTTACACTTGTCGGAATCTGCCGCATACAGCGGTTTTTTCCGCTTGTCAAGCAGCACGCACGGCGTCTTTGTGATAATGACGTGGATGCCGTCCGCGGCCCGCGCCGCCTTTAATGCCGCCTCGAGCGCCGCGAGGTCAAAGGCGTTGATCTCCTGCACGTCCTTAGCGCCGAGCGCCCGGCACAATTCCGGAATGTTGACCGCGTGGGTCGGCTCCTTTTGCAGCGTCAGACCCGTCGCGGCGTGATCCTGATGCCCGGTCATGCCGGTCGTGGAATTGTCGAGTATGACGACGGTGCCGTTCGCCTTGTTGTACGCCATGTTCATCAGTGAATTGACGCCCGTATGTAAAAACGTGGAGTCGCCGATGACCGCCACCCAGTCCTTTGCAAACTCTTTTCCCGCCGCCTTCTCGATCCCGTGCATGCTGCTGATGCTCGCGCCCATACAGATCGTAGAGTCGACGACGGAGAGCGGTGCCACCGCGCCGAGCGTGTAGCAGCCGATATCCCCCGCGGCGTGAAGCCCGAGCTTCTTCAACACATAGAACACGCTCCGGTGCGGACAGCCCGGGCAGAGGATCGGCGGGCGGTTCGGAACGTCCGCGGGCGCTTTTGTCTGCGGCTTTTCGCCGAGTACGGCTTCCCTTATCATGTTCGCGCTGTACTCGCCGAGCAGCGTAAAACACTCCTTGCCCTTGCAGGAAATGCCAAGGGCGCGCACCTGCGTCTCGATGACCGGGTCTAATTCTTCTATTATATACAGCTCCTCCACCGCGTCCGCAAACTCCCGGATGAGCTGCTCCGGCAGCGGGTTTACCATGCCAAGCTTCAACACGGACGCCTCCGGTAGTGCCTCGCGCACATACTGGTACGGGATGCCGCTCGTGATTACGCCGATTTTTTTGTCGCGCAGCTCCATGCGGTTCACGGGAAGAGCGTTCGCGTCCGCGGCCAGCTCCCGCATTTTTTCCTCGATCACGCCGTGGCGCACCTTCGCCATCGCCGGCATCATGACGCGCTTGCCGATATTTTTCTCGTACGGGATGAGCGCGC
>CAMTZV010000508.1 GCA_947086625.1 uncultured bacterium
CTTTAATTCTGCGAGGATCTCGTCGTCCCACTCTAATTTGGTGATATTAAAGAGCATTGTTCTTGCCGCATTGGAGTAGTCTGTTACATGAACAGCGCCCTTGGTCAGCTTCCAGATCAGCCATGTCTCAACCGTACCAAAGAGCAGATCGCCCTTTTCAGCTCTCGCGCGTACGCCCTCTACGTTGTCGAGAATCCATTTTACCTTGGAGCCTGAGAAGTAAGCGTCGATCACAAGTCCGGTCTTCTCGCGGAACTTGTCGGTCAAACCCTTGTCCTTTAAAGAATCACAATACTCGGAAGTTCTGCGGCACTGCCATACGATTGCGTGGTACACAGGCTTTCCTGTATTCTTATCCCAAACGATGGTGGTCTCACGCTGATTCGTGATACCGATCGCAGCGATGTCGGCTGCGGTAGCGTTTACGTTTGCCATTGCCTCCTTTGCTACCTCTAACTGCGTAGACCAGATCTCCTCTGCGTCATGCTCTACCCAGCCGGGCTGAGGGAAAAACTGTGTAAACTCTTTCTGTGCGACACTGCACATTTCACCCTTTTCGTTAAAGAGAATACAGCGGTTGCTTGTGGTGCCGGCATCGAGTGCCATTACGTATTTTGCCATAATAATTACCCCTCCATCTGAAATTTTTTTGTTAAATCAAGTGTATCCTTTTTGGGAGTTGGTGTCTATAGACAAAAATCCATGATTGTATAAAGGCGTTTTTAAATATTTTACACTTTTGAGAGATTGACAAAAAAATGTTCCATCGTGAATTAGAACAAATCCTGCATTGCAAATATTACAGTTTATGGTACAATTATATAAAAAAGTAACAGTACAGCCATCGGCTGTAAGATGGGCAAAGCAGGCGCCTCAGCGAATGGCGCGGGCTGAGCTGTTACATCTCAACTGTTACATTAAAGAAGCGGAGACAGGAAAACGGAGCCGCCGCATACGACAACGAGAGAATAAGGGGAACCTGCCGGATGAGAGCACTGGATACATATCGGAAAGAGAACGACAGAAAGCTGGTCTTTATGGTCAACACATGCATGAAGAGCCTGTGGCTGTGCTATTTTGTGATGAATACCGGGTGGCTGATCCTTGTGCTGTTGCACGGGGATTATCGCCGGGGGATGCTCCTCACGACGTTTTTGCCGATGCTTCTGACGGGCATTTTCTACCTGTGCTATTATTTTGTGCTCGTCGTAACAGAGCGTGAGACGAGGCAGGCTGTTTTTTATTTCTTATTGAACGTGTTTGTGATTCTTCTGCTGGCGCATCCGTCGAAGCAGCCGATTCTGGACGGTCTCTACCTCGGTGTGATCGCTATGTTTCCGGTCTGGACAGATCAGCTCTGGACGAAGCTTCAGATGGGTTTTGCCGCGGCAGTGGTTCTTGTGCGCCATGTGCTTTTGTTTATGATGCACCTGCGTCAGCCCGCCTACTGGCAGTTTATCGACGTGTTTGGGATGTTCTGCATCGGCGTGATGCTCTATTATAATGTAAGGTATGTGCACGATCAGACGCTGCTGCTGGGGGATGCCACGCGTATGGACGCTGCCACAGGGCTTTACAATCATGAGTATTTCTACGAGGAGCTGGAAAAGCGGATGCAGACGTTTGACGAGACGCAGCAGGAGCTGCGGGAGGAGGCGGGCTTTTGCCTCCTGATCGCGGACATCGATAATTTCAAGCGGGTCAACGACACGTACGGGCACGCCTTCGGGGACGAGGTGCTGCTCGGGCTTGCGAATATTTTCAGGGATTACTGCGGCGGCAAGGATTTCGCGGCGCGCTACGGCGGCGAGGAGTTTGTGCTCATCGTCGGCGGATGCCACAAGAAGGATGCCTTAACGCGCGCGGACACGATCCGTAAGAAATTTCAGAACACGGTGTTTGCCGAGCCGGGCGGCGGGGAGCATCAGTTTACGGTAAGCCTTGGCGTGGCCGAGTACGACCGGTCGTGGGATACCGCGAGCAGGTTTTTCGATCAGGCGGATCAGGCGCTTTATCAGGCGAAAAATACCGGGAAGAACCGCGTGTGCGCGGCATAGTAAATCGTGAATGGAGGGAGTTTTATGTCAGAGGAGAACAGGGATCTGCGGCAGGAAGAGCCGGGTGAGGAGACGGCGCAGGTTGTCCCGACGCGCTGGTACTGCGATACGGACTGCCGGGCATCGAACCGCGCGTGCCGCGGCGAGCATGGCAAGGACCCGACGGCGAAAAATCTGTGCCCGTACTTTGAGGATATGTTGTTTTAGCAGAAAGGAAGCTTCATTGCAACAGGAAAAGAAAAGCGAGACAGAAGAAAAAGAACCGCTCCGGCAGGTGCGTATTTCCGTGCGCAATCTGGTGGAGTTTTTAATGCGCAGCGGCGACATCGACGAGCGGGCGGGGCGCGGGCTGCAGCGAAACGCGATGCAGGAGGGCACGCGCATCCACAAAAAGCTCCAGCGCGCGATGGGCAGCGGCTACGACGCGGAGGTGCCGCTTGCGGT